>CANRHK010000098.1 GCA_947630395.1 uncultured Oscillospiraceae bacterium | reverse complement strand
TGAACTACCGCGCCACCTTCTGGAAGGGCCGGGAGGAGGAACTGGCCGGGGCGTTCCACGAGATTGCCTCCGTGGCCGACGTGCTGGTGGGCAACGAGGAGGACTTCCAGCTGTGCCTGGGCTTCAAGGGCCCCGAGGCCGGCGGCAAGGACCTGGGCAGCAAGATTGACAGCTTCAAGGCCATGGTCACCCAGGTCAAGGAGAAGTACCCCAACGCCCAGCTCTTCGGCACCACCCTGCGCCAGGTGATTTCCGCCAACGAGCACCTGTGGGGCGCCATTCTCCTGGCTGAGGACGGCTGGCACGTGGAGGAGCCCCGCCCCATCCCCGTCATGGACCGCATCGGCGGCGGCGACGGCTTCACCGGCGGACTGCTGTACGGCGTGCTGAACGGCTGGAGCGCCGAGGACTGCCTGCACTTCGGCTGGGCCACCGGCGTCCTGGCGGCCAGCAGCCTCAACGACTACGCCGAGCCCGCCGACGAGAAGCAGGTGTGGGATATTTATGCTGGTAATGCGAGAGTCCAGCGTTAATTGCATAAGGAGGAAACGACAATGAAGAAAGCGGATATCGGCCTCATCGGTCTGGCCGTCATGGGCGAGAACCTGGTCATGAACATGGAGTCCAAGGGCTTCACCGTGGCCGTCTACAACCGCACCACCGCCAAGGTGGACAATTTCGTGAACGGCCGCGCCGCCGGGAAGAACATCATCGGCTGCCACTCCCTCCAGGAGCTGGCCGGCAGCCTGGCCAAGCCCCGGAAGGTCATGATGATGGTCAAGGCCGGCGCCGCCGTGGACAGCCTCATCGACCAGCTCATCCCCGTCCTGGAGGAGGGCGACATCATCATCGACGGCGGCAACAGCCACTTCCCCGACACCATCCGCCGCACGGAGTATGTGGAGAGCAAGGGCCTCCTCTATATCGGCACCGGCGTGTCCGGCGGCGAGGAGGGCGCCCTCCACGGCCCCTCCATGATGCCCGGCGGCTCCCCCGCCGCGTGGCCCTATGTGAAGCCCATCTTCCAGGGCATCTGCGCCAAGGTGGAGAGCGGCGAGGCCTGCTGCGACTGGGTGGGCGAGAACGGCGCCGGCCACTTCGTGAAGATGGTCCACAACGGCATCGAGTACGGCGACATGCAGCTCATCTGCGAGGCCTACCAGCTCATGCGGGACGGCCTGGGCCTGACCAACGAGGAGATGCACGACGTCTTCACCGCCTGGAACAAGACCGAGCTGGACAGCTACCTCATTGAAATCACCCGGGATATCCTGGGCTACAAGACCGCCGGGGGCGAGAGCGTGGTCGACTACATCCTGGACACCGCCGGCCAGAAGGGCACCGGCAAGTGGACCGGCATCGCCGCCCTGGACGAGGGCGTGCCCCTGACCCTCATCGGCGAGGCCGTCTTCGCCCGCTGCCTCTCCGCCATGAAGGAGGAGCGCCAGGTGGCCGCCAAGGCCTTCCCCAAGACCGTCCCCGCCTTCGAGGGCGACAAGGCCGCTTTCATCGAGAGCATCCGCAAGGCCCTCTACGCCTCCAAGATCATCTCCTACACCCAGGGCTACACCCTCATGCGCACCGCCGCCAAGACCTACGGCTGGAACCTGAACTACGGCGGCATCGCCCTCATGTGGCGGGGCGGCTGCATCATCCGCAGCGTGTTCCTGGGCAAGATCAAGGAGGCCTACGATAAGGACCCGGAGCTCCAGAACCTGCTGCTGGACGATTACTTCGGCGAGACCATCAAAACCCTGGTGCCCGCCTGGCGGGAGGTGGTGGCCTGGGCGGTGAAGGCCGGCATCCCCATGCCCGCCTTCTCCTCCGCCCTCAGCTATTTCGACGGCTACACCACCGAGCGCCTGCCCGCCAACCTGCTCCAGGCCCAGCGGGACTACTTCGGCGCCCACACCTACGAGCGCACCGACCAGCCCAGAGGCAAGTTCTTCCACACCGACTGGACCGGCCACGGCGGCAACACCACCGCGAATACCTATACCGCTTAAGTTCTCCCAATAGAGCATAGCACGAGGGGGCGGCGCAAGCCGCCCCCTCTCTTTGTCTCCGCCGCCTTGACTTCCCCCGCCGGGGATGGTACACTGGTGGGGATACGAGAGGAGGGAGGCCCATGATGATTCTGCTGAACGGGGGGGCCGGCTGCGGCAAGAGCTCCTACGCGGAGGCCCTGTGCGATTGCCTGGTGGTGGCCACCAACGACGTGGGCAGCGGCGCGGGGGACTACGATAAGGGTACGAGGGCCTGCATCCGGGCCATGGGGGCTATCAACGCCGCCCTGGCCCGGGAGGCGGAGACGGTGGTGCGGCTGGCCCGCGGCATCCCCACGGCCATCAAGGGCCGTCTGCCGGAATGAGGGAGCACATCAGCTTTCCCCTCTGCGCCCGGACCCTCGGGACCTATGGCGGCTGGGAGGGGGTGCGGCGGGAGCTCTCCCGGCTGGGCTGCCAGGGCCTGGAGGGCATCTGGGCCGGGGAGGACTTCCCCGGCGGCCTCCCGGCGGGGCTGGTGACGGGTTACCACCTGACCTTCTTCTCCGACTGGCTGGACCTCTACCGGGAGGACCGGGCCGCCCTGGAGGAGAAATTCGGCACCGTGGACAACGTCCGCCGCTTCTACGGCGGCGCGGACCGGGAGACCCTGCTGGCGCTGTACCGGGCGGATTTGGAGCGGGCGGCGGCACTGGGGCCGGACTATGTGGTGTTCCACGTCTCCGATGTGTCCGTGGAGGAGTCCTACACCTACCGCTGGCGCCACAGCCACCGGGAGGTCCTGGACGCGGCGGCGGAGATGGTCAACACCCTGCTGGACGGCCGGGACTGGCCCTTTACATTTCTCCTGGAGAACCAGTGGTGGCCCGGCTTCACCTTCACTAACCCGGCTCTGACGGGGCGGCTGCTGGAGCGGGTGCACTACGGGCGCAAGGGCATTCTGCTGGACACCGGCCACCTGATGAACACCAACCCCGCCCTCCGCACCCAGGCGGAGGGGGTGGCCTACATACGAAAAATGCTGGAACGGCACGGGAGCCTGACAAAGATGGTCCGGGGGGTGCACCTGCACCAGTCCCTCAGCGGGGCCTATGTGGAGAGGAGCACCGGGGCTCTGCCTCCGGATTTGCCGGAGGACCCCATCGAACAGTACAGCTTGAACTACGGCCACATCCTCCGCATTGACCAACACCGGCCCTGGACGGACAGGGCCATTCTGGGGGCGCTGGAGGCGCTGGACCCGGCTTATCTGACCCACGAGGTCCTGGACGGGGACCCGGCGGTCCAGTGCGCGCTGCTCCACGGCGGCGCTGTCTCCTGAAAAAAGAACAGAGGGGCGGGCCATCGGGCCCGCCCCTCTCTACGCTTCTATGTAGCGATCAATCCAGGGTGAACACCCCGTTCTCCTCCCGGAGGGAGGAGGAGTAGTAGGCCGTCATGGCCTGAATCAGGTAGTCCGTGTCCCTGGCCCCGGCGGTCTCGTAGCAGGAGTGCATGGCCAGCTGGGCCAGGCCGATGTCCACCGTCTCCACGGACAGGTGGGTGATGGAGATGGGCCCCAGGGTGCCGCCGCCGGTCATGTCCGAGCGGTTGAAGAAGTGCTGCACCGGCACGCCCGCCCGGCGGCACACCTCCGTGAACACCGCCTGGGCCGGGGCGGCGGTGGCGTAGCGGACGCTGTGCTTGATGACCACGCCGCCGTTCATCACCGGCCGGTGGGTGGGGTCCGCGAACTCCGGGTGGTTGGGGTGGACGGCGTGGGCGTTGTCCGCCGAGACAAGGAAGCTGTTGGCCGCCGCCTCCCGGCGGTCCCGGCCCGTGGCGGCGCAGATGCGCTCCACCGTGTCGCTGAGGAAGGCGCCGTCGGCGCCCTGCTTTGTGCGGCTGCCAATCTCCTCGTTGTCCAGCAGGGCATAGACCGGCACGCTGGCGCTGTCCGGCGCGGCCAGGAAGCCCCGGAAGCAGCCATAGGCGCACTGGAGGTCGTCCAGGGCCGGGGCGGAGATGAACTCGTCCGCC
This sequence comes from uncultured Oscillospiraceae bacterium, assembly GCA_947630395.1. Lineage (GTDB taxonomy): Bacteria > Bacillota > Clostridia > Oscillospirales > Oscillospiraceae > Pelethomonas. The sequence continues at coordinate 4,629 of CANRHK010000098.1, read as the reverse complement.
GCCCCCCACACCACGGGGGCCTGCCGGGGGCGCAGGTACAGGTCCGCGCTGAGAAGGTCCTCCGCACGGCACCCGGCGGCCCGGGCCACCAGGGCCCGGAAGGTCCCCGGCGCGCTGCCCATGCCCATGAGGGGGACGGTGTCGCACTTGGGGTCGTACTTACAGCCGTCGTTGACCGCCCGGTTCATGTGGATGGCCACGTTGGGGATGAGCAGCAGGTCCCGGTCGATGTACACCAGCCGGGTTTCGATGGCCGCGCCGGCGCGGACCATGGCGCGGCCCGCCACCGTCAGGGGCCTGTCCAGCCAGGGGGCCAGCAGCATCCCGCCGTAGCGCTCGGTGTTCAGCCGCGCATAGCCCTCCGGGCCGGACAGCTCCGCGTTCTCCTTCACATAGAAGGCGGGGCAGTCGCTGTGGCTGGCGGAGAGCATGAAGCCCGCGAAATCCCGGCGGGGGACGCGGAAGGCCAGCAGGGCGGAGCCGTTCCGGGTGACGAAGTACTTCCCGCCGGGGGCAAGGTCCCAGGTCCGGCTTTCGCTCAGCCGGGTATAGCCCGCCGCCGCCAGCTCCTTTGCCAGCAGGTCCGCCGCGTGGAAGCGGCTGTGGCTGGCGGCCAGAAATGTCAAAAGGTCCATGCCGTTCCTCCCTCTCAGTAGAACCACACAAAGGCGTGGTGGATGGGACCCTTGGGGCCGTCGCTCTGGATTTCCACCTGGTGCCTGCCGTCCTCCGTGACGGAGTAGAGGCAGCGGAAGGGGGTCCCCAGCAGGAGCTGGCGGCGGAAGGTAATCTCCACCGTGGCGGGGAGCCGCCGGAAGACCTCCTCCGGCAGGGCCTCCAGGGCGTAGTCCAGATAGCGGATGTTGTTCATGTGCCGGTTGGTGTCGATATCCCGCCGGCCCACCAGGCCGGTGAAGGCCGCCGCCGCGCCGGCGGGGCTCTTGCCGTTGGAGAGGGGAGGCTCTTCGAAGACGGCCCGGCCGTCCAGGTCGTAGGCCGCGCGCACCGCGTCGGTGATGCGGGTGATGCGGCCGGTGACGGCGTTCACCAGCAGCCACCGGGAGGTGCCCTTGGCCGCCAGGGTCTCCCCGCTGTACACCAGAAAATCTCTGTCCGAGAGGAAGCCGTCGAAGTTCCTGGGCCAGGTCCGGACGGTGATGGGGGCCCGCCAGCCGGGGCGGTCCAGCAGCTCCACCCGCCAGCTGGCCAGAATCCAGTGTACCCCGGTGGCGGGGATGTCCTTGATGCCGTAGCCTACCTCGTCGGAGGCCACGGCGGCGGCCTCCTGGAGGATGCGCAGCAGGCCTTGGAAGCTCAGACGGCTGTCCAGGCCTACGTCGCTGTAGGCCAATTCGGTTTTGTAGGTAAAATAGGGCGTGGGAAATCATCTCCTGTGGAAATTTGTTGTTCTATTCTACCGCTAAAACCGTTTTCTGTCAAATCGTTTGCGTATCTATTTTTCCCTCGCGGGAAAAGCAGCAAAAGCGCGCCCGGGGATTTCACCCCCGGGACCCCCAATGGGGGGTTATTTTTTTCGCCCGTCCTTTGGCTGGTTTGGTCTAAACCGGACCGGGTCCCGTGTATGGGGCGAAGCGGCTGTTTTCATGTGTTTTTGCTCAGATTGATGCGCTGGGGCGGGGAGGATTGGGTGGGTTGTTGGACCTGACAAAAAATTTTTCGGAGAATCGAAAAATCCTCTTGACCTTCCCCCTGGTGGAAGGGGTACAATAGGGGCGAAAAGGGGGGAGGCCCGATGAAAATCAATGAGGTGGAGGCCCTGGTGGGGGTCACCAAGAAGAACATCCGCTTCTATGAGGAGCAGGGCCTGCTGTCCCCCCGCCGCAACAGCGAGAACGGCTACCGGGACTACGGCGACGGGGAGGTGGAGGTGCTGCGCCGCATTAAGCTCCTCCGGAAGCTGGGGGTGCCCATCTCCGAAATCCGGAAGATGCAGGAGGGGCAGCAGACAGTGGGAGACGGTATGCGCCGCCACCTGGTGACCCTGGAGCGGGAGAGGCAGAATCTGGAGGAGTCCATGCGGCTGTGCCAGGTGCTGAAGGAGCGGGAAACGCCCCTGAATGAACTGGACGCCCAGGCGGTGCTCTCGGAGATGGAACAGCTCGAGCAGGCCGGGGCCTCCTTCCAGAACAAGCAGCGGCAGGATATCCGGGTGCGGTATGTGGGGCCGGTCATCGCGGCCGCTGTGATGGTGGGGCTGATGGCCGCCGTCATCGGCCTGCTGGCCTGGGCCTGTATGGTCTCACCGGCCGACGCGCCGCCGCCATGGCTGCTGGCTGTATTTGCGGGCATCCCCCTGGTGGTCATTGGCGGAGTGCTGCTGGCGCTGTTCCAGAGAATCAAGGAGATCGGGAAAGGAGAAATTGACGATGCGAAGCAATATTAATAAGAAGATCGCCCCCATTGTGGTGGCGGTTGTGACGGTGGCGGCGATGTTGCCCATCCTGCTGATGATGCTGGGCATCATCGGCGTGGCCGGGGGCGCGGCGGAGGACGCGATGCTGGTGGTGACCCTGCCGGTGCTGGGCGTCTACGTCCTGGCGGTGGGCGCCATCATCGTGGGCGTGGTGGTCGCCATGTACCAGCGGCTGAAGGAGATTGACGGGGGTGAAGAGGATGAAGCCAGAAAGTATTGAGGAGCGCCACAGCCGGAAAAAACGGGAGGCCCGCCGGGGCGTGCTGTTTTTGGGGGCGATTCTGCTGCCTGTGGCGGCGGTGCTGCTGGTGGTGTGCTTCTTTCCGGACACGCCTGTAGCGGCAAAGTGGATCTGTGCCGTTTCGGCGGCCGCCTGTATTTTGTTGTTCCTGCCCGCGCTGTGGGTGTTAAAACAGAGATATCAAGAAATTGAAGGAGGAGAATCCGATGCTGCTGCTCAATATTGACTATATCCCCGGACCGCCCCGTGAGATCGAGGCCCTGGGCATCGTGAAAGGCACGGTGGTCCAGTCCAAAAACTTCGGCAAGGACTTTATGGCCGGCATGAAGACCCTGGTGGGAGGCGAGATCACCGGCTACACGGAGATGCTGGTGGAGGCCCGGCAGATTGCCACCAAGCGCATGGTGGACGAGGCGGAGAAGCTGGGGGCGGACGCCATTTTGAACATCCGCTTCGGATCGTCCTCCGTCATGCAGGGGGCCGCCGAGGTGGTGGCCTACGGCACGGCGGTGAAAGTGAAATAAGAGGATAGAGAGGGCCCCGCCGGTTTGACACCGGCGGGGCCCTCTTGTCTGGCAGATAGAACGCCGCGCCGTCACCGTGCGGCGGATGCCCGAACAGCAGCGCTTTGGGAGCGGCGGCAAAAGTTCTTTTTGGCTACTTTTTCTTTCAAGAAAAAGTAGCTATAGATTCGGCCAGCTCCAGGCCGGGGTTGTGCTTCAAAAGGTAGCCCACCGGCCACTCGCCGGCGTAGGCCACGAGGCTGCGGCCCCGGAAGTCCTCCAGCAGGGCCGCGTCGGCGCAGAGGGTCAGATCCTGGGGCGGCACGGGGCTGGCGGCAATCCGCCGCAGGTGGTCGTAGGGCAGGCCGCTCATGCGCAGCTCCACGCCGTATTCATTGCGCATCCGGTACTGGAACACGTCGAATTGCAGGGTGCCCACCACGCCCACAATGACCTCCTCCATGCCGGAGAAGGGCAGCTTGAAGATCTGGATGGCGCCCTCCTGGGCGATCTGTTCGGTGCCCTTGATGAACTGCTTCCGCTTCATGGTGTCCCTGGGACTGACCCGCATGAAGTGCTCGGGCTCGAAGGTGGGGATGCCCTGAAAGCGGAACTTCTTTCCCGGCTCCGTCACCGTGTCGCCGATGGAGAACAGGCCGGGGTCAAACACGCCGATGATATCCCCGGCGTAGGCCTCGTCGATGATCTCCCGCTCGGCGGCCATCATCTGCTGGGGCTGGCTCAGCCGCAGCTTCCTGCCGCTCTGGACGTGGAGATATTCGCTCTCCCGCTGGAACTTGCCGGAGCAGACCCGCATGAAGGCGATTCTGTCCCGGTGGGCCTTGTTCATGTTGGCCTGGATTTTGAAGACAAAGGCGGAGAAGCCGTCGGAGAAGGCGTCCACCTCGCCGCTGTCGGACACCCGGCTGGTGGGGGGCGTAGTCATGCGGAGAAATTCCTCCAGAAACGGCTCCACGCCGAAGTTGGTCAGGGCCGAGCCGAAGAACACCGGACTCAGGGTCCCGGCCCGGACGGCCTTCAGGTCGAACTCCCGGCCCGCGCCCAGCAGCTCCACCTCGTCCCGGAGGATCTCCCACCGGGCCTGGCCAATCATGTCCCCCACGGCGGGGTCGTCCAGATCCACCTCCGTGGTGGCGGCTTTTTTGGCGTGGCCCTCGCCGGTGAAGAACAGAATCCGCTCCCGCTCCCGGTCGTAGACGCCCTGGAACTCCTTGCCGCAGCCGATGGGCCAGTTGACGGCGTAGGTCTCGATGCCCAGCTCCCGCTCCACCTCGCCGCAGAGATCCAGGGGGTCCTTGGCCTCCCGGTCAAGCTTGTTGATGAAGGTGAAGATGGGGATGTGCCGCATGGCGCAGACCTTGAAGAGCTTCCGGGTTTGGGGTTCCACGCCCTTGGCCGCGTCGACGACCATCACGGCGCTGTCGGCGGCC
>CANRHK010000097.1 GCA_947630395.1 uncultured Oscillospiraceae bacterium | reverse complement strand
ACCCTGCCGGCTCATCGCCCTCCACCACATGCGCGTCGCCGTCCTCCAGCCGTTCCACCACCGTTTCCCTGGGCCCCTCCGCCGGGTTGACGCTCATACTGGTGATCACTCCGGCACTGTTCTTGGCGACGCTGACCCGGAGGTAGTACGACCGCAGCACCGGTAGGCGGAACCACTCCCCCACCGTCTCGTCGATCCGCTCCATCTGCTCATCTGTATAGCCGGTCTGGCCGTCGGCGAAATCCCACAGGAAACTGTCATAGTAGTCCGCCAGGGACACCGTCTCGGTCCGCCGCTCCCCGGCGTTGGCGCGCCTCGCCACGTCCAGGACGGGCGCGTACAGACGGCGGGGCCGGTACGTCTCGATGTCGATCCCGCCGCCGCTGAGGTCGCCGACGCCGTAACCCCACAGCTGGAGGGTCAGCGAGGAGCTGGAATCAAACAGCCTGTCCCAGTATCCCTCTGGCCGCTCCGGTTTGTAGGCGAAGTCCGTCTCCGGCGCAATCTCCCCCTCCCCCAGGGTGAACCGGGTGTGCCAGGCCAGCGTCCGCTGGTAGTCGCTCATCATACGGAAGCCCACGGTGAGGCCCCGGGCGGCCTCCCGGCCGCCGTAGAACACCTCCTCCCGGACCTCCACCTGATCCCGCCTGCTGTTTATGAATAGGCTGGTCCACACCAGCAGCCCCGCCGCCAGCGCCAGCAGCAGGCCGAATCCCGCGTAATACCGCTTCACTTCTCTTCCTCCTCCCCGGTCAGCTTGTCCAGGGCCCGGCTGACCCTGTCGGACTGGTAGCCGTAGGTCTGCTTCACAAAGGTCATCAGATCCGTTCCCTTGTCCTCCAGATCCGACGCCAGGGCGTCGCCGATGATCTTCCCCTTCTTCAGCAGCACCGCCCGGCTGATGAAGTTCTCCACCTCCTCCAGCAGGTGGGTGGAAAGGATCACCGTCTCATTGGGCTCCAGAATCCCCAGCAGCACCTTGTAGAAGTCCTCCCGGTTGAACACGTCGTTGCCCGCGAAGGGCTCGTCCATGAGGATGTAGTCCGCCCCCTGGCTGAGGGCCAGGATCACCTCGAACTGGTTCTGCTGCCCGGTGGACAGATTCCCGACGGCCCGCCACCCCGGCAGCTCAAAGAACTCCATCAGCGCCCGGAACCGCTTGTCCCGCCACCGGGGGAAGTGGTCCCGGTAAAAGTCCCGGTGCCCCCCGGCGGAGAGATAGGGGAAGAAGGAGTGCTCACAGGTGGCGAAGCTGAATCGCTCGATGTTCCTCCGGGTGACGGGCTCCCCGTCCAGGGTAATCGTGCCGTTGCCCCGGACAAGGCCCAGGATGGACTTCAGCAGGGTAGTCTTCCCCGCGCCGTTCTCCCCGAAGAGGCCCACGATCTCCCCCGGCCCCACGGTCAGATTGACGTCCTCCAGTGCCCGGGTACTGATTCCATATGTCTTGCCGTATTCCTTGATTTCCAGCATATCTGTCCCCTCCTTACTGTCTCGTTACGGCCGTCATGATCGCCACATCCCGCAGGCACTCCGGCGGAGTGAAGGTGATATAGAGCCACCAGTAGAACCCCCACAGCGCCAGGGCCAGCACCGCCGAGGCCAGTATGCCCGCCAGGGGGATCGCCCAGCACCGCCGGCGGTACTCCCATGGGTCCGGCAGGCGGCGCATCAGGTAGTCAGCGCGGCTCCCCTGGCGGTGATACACGTAGTGCCGCGCCGCCAGCGCCAGCAGCCACGCCGCCGTCAGGGTGAAGCCCCACAGGGCGCTGCCCATGATCTCGGAAAAAGGGCGCATGTAGAAGCCTGCGGAACCGTGCATACGCGCCTCCTCGATCCATCTCCAGCACTGCGCCATCCGGATCGGGGCCCCCAGACTCCAGAGGGCCGATCCCGCCAGGGCCCAGCAGGCCCGCACGGCCTCCCGTTTCCCGTCCAGCCCCACCGGGGCCAGACGTTCCCAGTTGATCTGCGGTTTTTTCACCGATCGTTCCCCTCCTTCCAGCCCTGCCGGAGGCGGCTCGCGCCGAGGAGAACAAACGCCGGCAGCACCAACATCCACACCCACGGCGAAGGCTTGCCCCCGACCATCGGAAACAGCACCAGGAACAACAACGGCATGAGGCTTGTGATGTCGGAAAGGCGCCTCCGCCGCCGCTGGCAGTATCCGTCCACCGCGGTGGTGAAGCCAAGCGTCAGAACGCTCAGCACAAGCTCCACCGCGCTCCACAGGTCGTCGAGAGGCAGCAGCCAGTGGAGCAGGCCGTCCTGATAGCAGGCCAGATACAGGGACTGGCCGCTGACCGCCGCCGGATCGACGGCTCCCAGGAACATCCGGTATCCCGCCAGCGCCACGGCGATCTGGACCGCCCAGGAGACGCACAGCCAGCCCACGCAGCACACCGCGTGCCACAGAGCGATCTTCTCCTCCGCCACGTTCAGCCGCCCCAGGGTGTTCCGCTTGGCCGCGCTCCCCACGTACAGCAGCCACGCCCACAGCCCCGTCAGTCCGGCGGCAAAGACAAACCTGATCCGGCTCTGGCCCACCAGAGCCGCGAACCCGGAAATCTCCCCGGCCCGGACGGCCCCCAGCCGCCACCAGACCAGCCCCAGCTCCACCGCCGCCGTCAGCGCCAGAATCCCCACGGACACCAGGAAGGTGCCCCGGATCCACAGCCCCAGCACAGACAGATGCTTTCTCATGTCTCCTCCTCCTCTCTCTCCCGGTCCTCGTCCCAGAGGCGGTCAATCAGCTCCAGGGCGGCCTCTTTCTCCATACCGCTGCGCCGCAGGGCGGACACCACCCGGCCGACCTCCTCGGCCCGGAGTTTTTGCCGCACCGCCTCCACCGTTTCCGGCGTCACGGAGGCATAGCTCTTGGCCCCGGAGCGGGATACGATCAGCCCCTCCTCCTCCAGCATACGGTAGGCCTTCTGCACCGTGTTGGGGTTCACCCCCAGCAGGGCGGACACCACTCGCCGGGAGGGCATCTCGTCCCCATCCGCGACGGTTCCGGCGGCCACGCCGGAACGGATGTATCTGACGATTTGCAGATAGATGGGCCCCTCCCCTGACCGGGGGAAGGCCGCAAAGGAAACCATCGCCGTCCCTCCTCTCTCAACTGTATTACTCGTGTGATACGGTTCTGTTAACCGTATTATATGCATAATACAGTTGATTGTCAAGCCCCTGCGGCAAAAAAATTTCACGCGCAGGGCGCCGCATCGCGAAGGGGATGCAGACGGTGTGCGCGTGAAATCTTCTATAACAAGAACAGACAGAACAGCAAAATAGCCAAAATGCAAAAATTGCCGTGCGTTTGCACAGCAATTTTCCGGATCCGTTTGGGAAATAAATTACCGCAGCTTGCTCAGAATCCGCACTATGCTCATGGACGCCTGCCGCAGCTCGTCCCGCTCGCCGTCGGTGATATCCCGGTCCAGCCGGCTGTTGAGCTGATCCAGAAGGCTGCAGTGCCACTGATCCATAAACGCCCGGCCCGCCTGGGTGAGCCGGATCTCAATGTACGTCCGATTCTCCGGGTCATTGGAGCGGCACACGTAGCCCTCCTCCGCCAGCGGCGCCACAGCCCGGGTGGCCTGCTCCTTGGAGGAGGAGATGAAGTCCGCAATCTGGGACATGCGGAGGGTTCCGAAGTGGGCGAGCGAGAGCATGATGATCAACTGGGTCTTTGTCAGTCCCAAGCGCTTGGGGTTGGCGCTGGCCAGAACCAGCCGGTACAGCAGCGGCAGAGCGGCAATCAGCGGTTCCTCCTCAGCGTCTCTGACAGAACTCATGGCAAATCACCTCCGTCTGTCCATTTTTATTGTATGAGTTGCACGAGAAAAAGTCAAGAGGTAACGCAAATTTTGTATCCCCCCGAATTCTGCCGCAATTTTATATTCTTTATCAACTATTGACTTTTATCAATATTTGATATATAATAAATTCAATTATTCTGAAAAGGAGGCAAAGACACATGGGAAATCTGTCGTTTTGGGATTTGGGGATGCTGATCTTGTATATTCTGGTGATGGTCTGGGTGGGCCTCCGGGCAAAAAACAGGGTCAAAACCACCGAGGACTACTACCTGGCGGGGCACAGCCTGGGGCTTGTGATGATCGCCGCCACCGTCTGTGCCTCCATCATTGGCGGCACCCCCCTGCTGGGACGCACGGGCATCACCTATGAGACCGGCATGGCCGGCGTGCTGCTGGCCCTGCCCTATCTGCTGGGCATGTATATCTTCTCCCTGTTCTCCGCCCGTATCCACCAGGTGGGGGACAAGTACCACATCTCCACCATCCCCGAGCTGTTTGAGTACCGCTTCGGCCCCAAGACCAAGTTCCTTGCCGCCTGTCTGGTGACCTTCTCCATGGGGGCCACCGTGGCCGCCGCCATCAAGGCCTTCGCCACGGTCATTACCGTTTTCTTCGGGGTCTCTAGCGTGGTGGCGGCGTCCTGGATCGGCGTGGCCATCATCGTGCTCTACACCACGGCCTCCGGCCTCTTCGGGGTGGTGTACACCGACCTCATCCAGTGCATCGTGCTCCTGGGCACCATGTATGTGCTCCTCCCCGCCCTGGGCATCGCCAAAATCGGCGGCATCGGGGAGATGTTCTCCCGTGTGCCAAAGGAGCTCCTGGAGATCCATCTGACGCCGGACATCACCAACGCCATGTTTACCAACCTGTTTTTCACCATGGCCGGGGCGGAGATGTGGCAGCGGGCCTTCGCCGCTAAAGACCGCCGCACTGCCAAGCGGGGCATGTACCTGGGCAACACCCTCTATGCCCTCACCATCCTCTCCACCCTGCTGCTGGCCTTCTCCGCGCTGGTGCTCTTTCCCGACGCCGACACGGTCTATCCCGGCATCGGCTCTGACGCCGTGGTGCCCGTCATGGCCATGGGGCTGATGCCCAAGGGCCTGCTGGGCCTGGGGGTGGCGGGTATCATCGCCGCCATCATGTCCTCCGCGGACACCTACCTGCTGATCTCCGCCCAGACTCTCACCAGCGATATTCTCCGCCCGGCCCTGAAGCTGAAGCCCAAGCAGGAGCTGCTGATCTCCCGGCTGTGCGTACTAGGGCTGGGGGTGCTGGCGCTGGTGATCTCCCTCTATATCGACGGCCTCTACAATACCCTCATGTTCGCCTGGACCTTCTACGCCGCCGCCCTGGGCTTCCCGGCCATCGCGGCCCTGTACTGGAAAAGAGCCACCGCCCCCGGCATCTGCGCCGGCATGGCCGGCGGCTTCATAGTGAGCCTGGGCTGGAAGTTTTTGGGGAACCCCGGCGGCGTCAGCGAGTCTGTGGCGGGTATCGTGGTCTGCGTCATTCTCACCGTCAGCGTGTCCCTCCTCACCTGCAAGCGCCGCCCGGCCCCCTTCTGCGAGGTGGACCTCGCCGGCGAATCCGCCTCCCTGTAGCGCCCTGTCCGCCGAAAAACGCCGCCCCGGGCTTCCGGGGCGGCGTTTTTCACCGTCTCTGTTCCGTTACGCCAGAGAGCCCATCGGGTCCCAAGGCTCCAGCTGAATCGGTTCGCTGTGATAAGCCGCCAGCTGCGCCTCGGACAGGTACTTCTTATGTACCACCACCTGGTAGACATACTCGTTGAACCAGTCGTCGCTCATGACGTAGTAGCCCTTGTCGCCGGGCTCGGCGCCCCAGCTGTTCTCCACCCGCCAGCGGTCGGGACGGCCCTCGTCGTCAAGGTTGACCCCCTGGAACACCATGGCGTGGGTCATGAGGCTCTGGCCGTAGTCCAGCCGCTCGGCCTTGGTCATGGTGAACTTGGTGCTCAGCAGGTCCTCCAGGCGGTAGGCCTCCAGATCCATGATGCCGCCTTTCCGCTCAGAGCTCTTGCCCACGTCGCAGCCAAACCACACCGGCTGACCGTCCTGCATCTGGGCGATGGCGGCCTTCTTCAGTTCGTCAATCTCCAGATTCAGATACCGGACAATCCTGCCCTCCTTCACGTTGCCCAGGAAGCGCACCGTGTAGCTGCGGCCGTAGGGCTTATCCGCCGTGGGGGCGTTGATGAGGGCCACATAGTCGTCCAAATCCCAGCCGATGTACTTGGCGTAGAATGCCTGGGGCGTGAGGCCGCAGAGGCGGCTGTACTCGCCGTCCTTGTCCCGGTAGGCAAAATCAAAGGTCTTGGGCGGCTTGCCCAGGCAGATGCAGAGGATACGGTACACCTCGGCCATCATCCCGGCCTTGGTCTTCCGCAGGTCCTCCATGCCCGCGCCCTCCCCGTGCATGCGCCGGAGGATGCATGCGTACTCCCGCAGCTTCTCCGTGATGCAGGCGTCCATCTCGTGGCTGGCGGAGGAGGACGCGGACTCGGGGTAGACGGACTTGGGCACCACGCCGTACTTCTCAATCAGGTTCACCAGCATGTCCCACTGGCCGCCGTCGCCGATGGGGTCGCGGAGCAGCCAGTCCACCAACCGCCCGTTGAGAGGCTCGTCCAGGGTCTCCAGGATATTTTCCAGGAAATAGTTGGACTTCTCCAGCTTGTCGTAGAAGAACAGATAGGCCTGAGACAGCTCAAACTGTTGGAGCTTCAGATCGTGGATCATCTTGAAGCGCATGGTGTTCAGGGCCGCGAACATCCAGCAGCGGCCGCTGTGCTTCTGGTCGGTGACCTCCCCCTGCTTCAGGCTCAGGGAGAAGGTGTGGTTGCTGCGCCGGGCCAGCTCGTAGTTCTTGGCGCTGCTCAAGAGCCCGTTGTTTACCGCCGCGTTCATAGCGATGGCGTTGGTCCGATCCGCGTCAAACGCCTCCTCGTACCTGGCCAGCTCCCCCGCGGTGATACTTACTTTCCAATCCATAGGGTTTCCATTCCTTCCTTTCTATCGTCGTATCGTTTTATATGATAAGCCTCCATCAGGCGTATCAAACCATCATGCGCGGCCCCGGCCGCAGCCGGTCCTCCACCGGCAGCACCTCCACCCGTCCGGCGGAGAGCTCTGTCACGGCGTCGGAGAAAGCCGCCGCGTCCTCCTGGGGCAGGGACACGGTCAACAGCACATCCGCGCCGAACTCCGTGTCCTCCACCGCGCCGCCCCTCTGCTCCACCAGCAGCCGCAGGCGATCGTAGAGGCCGTAGGGGCAGGCCACCGCAAGGGTGGACCACCGGCGCATCTCGCACACACCGGCCTCATCCAAAGCCAGCTTGGCAGTGCCGCCGTAGGCCCGTGTCAGCCCCCCGGCTCCCAGCAGAATCCCGCCGAAGTACCGGGTCACCACGCAGCACACGTCGAAGACGCCCTGGCGCTGGAACACATTCAGCATGGGCTGGCCCGCCGTGCCCTGGGGCTCGCCGTCGTCGCCGTAGCGGAGGACGTTCCCCTCTTTGAGGGCGTAGCACCAGCAGTGGTGGCGGGCGTCGTAGTGCTTTTTCCGTATCTCGGCAATGCGGGCCCGGGCCTGGTCCTCGCTGTCCACCCGCCACACATGGCCGATGAAGCGGGAGCGCTTCTCCACGTACTCCGCCTCGCCATAGGCGAAGGGCACAAGGTAGCTATCCATGCCGCCCTTCCCCTCTCTCCCACTCCTCGCGGGTGAGGACATAGAAGCAGGTGAGTCTGTCTTTCTCCAGATCCGTGCTTAGATGTTGGGAGAAGACGAAATGGAAGCCGCACTTCTCAATGACCCGCTGGGACTGGAGGTTGCCGGTCCCATGGGCGCACCAAATCTCCGGCAGGTGCAGATCAGTAAAGCCGTAGCGCAGCAGACGGCGCACCACCTCCGGCATAATGCCCCGGCCCCAGTAGGTGGGGCTGAGGGAATAGCCGATTTCATTGGAGGTGTCCCGGCCTACCGCGGGGCGCGGGAGGAAGCCGGCGGAACCGATGACGTGGCCACTCTCCCTGTCGACGATGGCAAACTCCGTAGGGCTGGAGAAGACGCTGCGGATAATGTCGCGGCTCTCCTTCACACTCACGTGGGGCCGCCAGCCGGCGGCCCGGCCCACCCGGGGATCGCTGGCGTAGGCGTAGAGATCCTCGGCGTCCTCCTCCGTGAAGCGGCGGAGAATGGTTCTTTCTGTTTCCAGTACCATTGGAACACCTTCTTACCGTTCATCCGTACGGCCTGTCAAGTAGTCTAGGCTTACAGCAAAATGGTCTGCTAAAGCAATCAGGTTTTCAAAACTGGGAAGATTCTCCCCCAACTCGAACCGCTGGTAGTGCCGTTCTGCAATTCCGATGGCCTCACCGACCCTGCGCTGGGTCTCTTTTTTTTCTATTCGCAGTTCTCGCAAACGGGTTCTAAAAATTTTTTGATAATTCATAGGAGCCCCCTTGACACGCTACTATTTGGGTGTTATTATGTCCTTATGACACGCAATTTATTGCGTCCTTTAATGGGGAGGAAAAAATATGTCTGACTTTATGCGCTGGCTGTATGCCAACTATATCTGGCCGGAGTTGAAAAAAGCGGACCAAACGGGATATGAGATGGCGCTTTCCTGCGTGGAGTATGGTTTGGAGCCAAAGTATGAGGAGGACTACCGGCGGGCGCTGGAGTTCTACGCGGGGAATGCCTTTCTTCTGGGCTTCCGTACCGGCGCGGGACTGGGGCGGGAATGTAAGTAATCTCCTTGCGCTGCTGGGGCCTCCGGCCCCTGGTTGGTCTTTTTCTCTCTGTTTGTTTCTTCTGGCCCCGGGCTACTTTTCCCTCGCAGGAAAAGTAGCCAAAAGTGCGCTTATGGGCTTCGCCCCTAAGAACCCTAATGTTTTGATTATTTTTGCGCTCGTCCTGTGGTCTGTCCGGCCTAAACCGTA
>CANRHK010000096.1 GCA_947630395.1 uncultured Oscillospiraceae bacterium | reverse complement strand
CGTAACACCAAAGCAGAGCAGGGAGGCGAAACGCTGTGAAACTGTTTAAGGCGAAGTTGGAAGACGGTGTCCTGAGCGTGGAGCAGAGCTCAGAGGAGCACATGACCGCCAACCAGAAGTTCATCCTCTGGTTGGCCGCTATCGGCGGGACCACGCTGGCGGTGCTGGTGTACATGGTAGGATGGGTGGCGCTGGTGTGCGCTGTGGTTGCGCTGCTGCTGTGCGGCGTCGGGATGCTGATGAAGGACTAGGCGGCGCTGGCGTGGCCGTCCTGGGGGATTGTATGGTTGGGACCATATGGGGCCGGAGGGACTTCCTCCGGCCCTGATTTTTTACCCCTAATTTTACCCCTTACAACTTTTACAACCATTTACAGCATTTTCCCGAAAACACCCGTAACCGTTGCAAACACTAGACTTAGTTTGCCGTATTTTACAGTATTTTCACTTGTTCATATAATTCGACTCCCCTCACCTCCACCAATCATTCCCACGTCCAGTGGGATATAAGCAGAAACCGCACATGAGTAAGTATTGCTTACCATGTGCGGCTTTTTGTTTGTGATGGGCAGGACAGCCATAGAGGATAAAATGACCTGTTTTTATGAGCTGGAGAGGCAGTATCGCCTTGCCAAAGCGGTGAGATGACCGGGATAGGGACGAAAGCCATACATCATTTGCAATCATATATCCTATTCCAAAATTCGCGGGATTCACGGGGGACACGGGAAATCGACCGTACAATCAGCCCAAACCGGCCTCCGGCCTCGCGGGGAACTCACGGAGGCTACGGAGTGGTCCGAATATCTGTATCTATCCCCCAAATTTGCCCGGGGAGCCGGGGAGGCCAGGAGATACAAGGGGAAACGCCCGGGGGCTGTCCGGGGCGATCCCGGGGACCGGGCCGGGGAGATTCCCAGCCGGGGCGGTGTGGGGTATATCGCGCCATTTTGGGGCAATTTTTGCGAACAAATTTATAGATGAATTTGTGAAAGGAGCTTTTCATCATGGCAAAATTACGAAAATACAGATTATCGGATACATCCCAGGTTGTTGACCTGTGCCAGTATGAGGATGAGATTATACAGACCATCAATGACACGGTACCGGATAAGCACCCGAAGGTATATCCCGACCACTTCACCACAGACCAGCTCTCGCAGAGCGAAGCGGTAAAGATAGGCAGGGCACTGTCCAAGAGGTACAACCTGCAAAAGTACGGCAAGTTCATCACCACGTTCAGGCTGTTCAGCGGCAGGACCGTTGAAGTCGAGGAACCAGAAGTCGAGGAACCAGTTAAAACGAAAGGCGGTAGGATGCGGTAATGACAGTGAAGAAATTAAAGCGGCAGTATGTGACGATTTCAGAGATACAGGCGGAGTATCTGCCGATCAGTAAGAAAAAAATCCGTATCCTGGTGAAGAAGTACCTTCCCACCCGGATGCTGGGGAACAGGATATTTGTGGACCGTGAGAAACTGGAAGAACTGCTTTCCAAGGAGGACGGGCAAAAGCTGGACCTGAACCGGTAACAGAAGAAATTCGTTTATATATTATATCTTTAAGCCCGATAGGAGCTGAAATGCTTCTATCGGGTCATTTTTGTGTATAAAAGGAGCTGTTACCATGGTCACAGAGAAAAGCACCATTAAATGTGAGGCGATTTTCAATGACGAGCATACCCACCGGTTTTCCTGGAAACGTGTATGGGGCAAAGATAAGCCTGTCGCCGCCGTTATCATGCTCAATCCCGCCCAGGCTGACGATCTCGTTATGGATACCACCACCTCCCTGGTAGTGAACAATATCACCCGATTGGAGCAGTTAAGCGGCGTGGAAGTCCTCAACCTGTATTCCCTCTTGACCCCGAAGCTCAATTTCCGCTGGAACTCGGACGAGGACCTGAACGCCCCGGAGAATAACAATTACATCCGGAAAGCCGCCGAGACTTCCCCCTGTATCATTGTGGCCTGGGGCAAATCTGCCGATACTAACAAGCGGATCGCCAGCCGCGCCAAGGAAGTGCTTACCTTGTTGAAACCCTATCAAGCAAAGGTTCATGTCATTTCAGACGGTACACGGGACGGTCTCCATCCCCTGACCCCGACGCTCAGGAGCCAATGGATACTAAAGCCTTTTGATTGGGCGGCGTATGAGGCGGCGGAGGCCCAGGCCGCCGAGACTACGAAGGAGGCAGTCCAGGATGATACAGGCAAGTAACCGGGCGGCCCTGTACGCCCGGTTCAGCTCAGATAACCAGCGTTCCGAGAGCATAGACGCACAGGTCCGGGCCATGACAGCCTATTGCGCACAGCGTCATATCTCCATCGTGGAGACTTATATCGACGAGGCCAAGAGCGCCACCACGGACCGCCGCCCATCCTTCCAACGGATGATCGCTGACAGCTCCCTCCATACCTTCAACATTTTACTGGTCCATAAGCTGGACAGGTTCGCCCGGAACCGGTATGACTCCGCTGTATATAAGCGTGAGTTGAAGAAAAACGGGGTGACTGTGTACAGCGTCCTGGAAAACCTGGATAACAGCCCGGAAAGTATCATGATGGAGTCGGTGCTGGAGGGCATGAGCGAGTATTACAGCCAGAACCTTGCGCGGGAAGTGATGAAGGGAATGCGGGAAACGGCGTTACAGTGCAAGCATACCGGAGGCAAGCCGCCCTTGGGATATGATGTAGACCCCGCTACCCGCAAGCTGATTATCAATCCCCAGGAGGCTGAGACGGTAAAGCTCATATTTTCCATGTATGGGGAGGGTTGCGGATATTCTGAAATCCTGACTGCGCTACATGATATGGGCTACATGACGAAGAACGGGAACGAGTTTCAGAAAAACAGCCTGTACAGCATCCTCACCAATCCCAAATACCAAGGCATGTATGTTTTCAACCGGAGTTCCGCCAAGAGCGCGGAGGGGACACGAAATACCCATCTGCTCAAGGACAGCAAGGATATTATCACGGTGGACGGCGGAGTGCCGCAGATTGTGGATGTGGAAACATTTTCAAAGGTGCAGAAGCGGATAGACGGCAATAAGCATACCGGAGGCAGGGGGAACGCAAAGACCACCTATCTGCTGGCGGGAAAAGTTTTCTGTAAGGAGTGCGGCAGGTCCATGGTGGGCAATACCCGGTATTCCGGTAGGAGCAAGGAGAAATATGTGACATACCGATGCCCATCTAAGCGATATGCCTGCTCAAACAAGGAAATCAATCAAAGGTATTTGGAGCGGTATGTCCTGGCGATGCTGGAAATACATATCTTCAACGGTACCGCTATACGGGAAATTGTCCAGAGGATCGAGGCCATGTCAGACAACCACTCCGAAATCATAGCGGAGGAAAAAGATAGACTCCAGGACAGCATGGACGAAGTAACGGAGGCGATCGACCATATAACCTCTGTTATCATGTCCGGCATCGTATCCACCGCCCTGACGGACAAACTGGCAGAGCTGGAACAGGAGAAGGTACAGATCGAGACGGAGATGCGGAAACTGGACCAGCGGGCCGCAGCGGATAAGAATGCGATGACTGACCTGTTATCAATCCCCCAGCAATACGCAAGGTTGAAAGGCACTGCCAGCAGTTCAAAATACAAATACTTCATTCAGGGCTTTTTGGACAGGATTGAGGTGGGTCGATACGGGCTGACGGTCACCATACGGACAGGGTTAGATATGTACCCGGAGTTGGACACTGAGCTGACGGTGAGGCGGCAGGAGGTGTACAAAGGTAGCTCTTAATAGGGGCTACCTTTTTTTACAAAGAAAAAATGTTAATGAATTTTTATGAATATATCGAAATATAATATACATAAGTATGCGCATTTTGGTGATGATCCATTAGGGGATTAAGCCCATGCTGGCGACTATCGACTTACAAAAAGGCAGTTATTAGTTCTCATTTTATAGATTTCAGCATAAATAATTAAAAATTTTTCGAGTTATAGGTGCATGGGTGGGGGCCTATTTCTCTATTGACAGGCAAATAAATATGGTATATTATATGCACAGAATCTGATGCGACCTATGGTTCCCTACCAAGGAGCCACGTTTGCAGAAGGTTCCTAGCTTCCCTCCCCCTCGGTTCCATTTGAGGGTTGGAGCCACCTTCTGGTCTGTCAACCCGGCCTGGGACGGTAACTCCCAGGACCCGCCATGCAAAGCTCTATTGACGGGTAACGCCCCATCAACCTCTCCCCGGCCTTGCTGTGGGAATGAGCCGCACCCTGTAAGAGTGACACCCACGGCATGCGCCATAGGACATAGTCCTATCGGCGTACCGCTGGGGATTACCCCTAGTTCCTTTAGGGAGGTGAATCGTGTCCCTCTCTATGGGTTGCAGATATAGAGAGAAGGTGAACACTGTGTAACCGCTAAAATAGACTGTCCGACCTGCGGTCCACCCGACCGCTCTAGTATCAATCCTAGCTCCCGAAGAAGGGAAACGCACCTTGAAAATTGAAAAAAGCGCGCTCTAGGTGCGTGTAGGCGCGTGAAAGGAGTATCGTCCTATGTTTAAGCATAGGCATCGTATAAAGTACCAATGGACCCCAAGGGGTGTTATTGAAGCTGATTGCTGTTTTATCTACGAGCCGGACCATAGGGGGTGTCAGTGATGTTGAAAGCATTTGTAGACCACTTCCTCTACAAACCCGATGAGGATACCGGGGCGGTAGTCGGCCCAATCTGCCAGCAAGTATCCGTGTTTCTACGGATAACTGACCTTTTCACCGGTCTCATAACCCTTATAATAGAACTATGGGTTGACGGTGTAAAAAAGTATTTTCCTCTAGACAGGCGACTCCTGTACAAAAAGAAGTGCCTATCTGATATGGAGGGCCAGGGCCTTACTCTTTATTTTCCAGAAGATGAAGATGACTTAATGGCGTATCTTCTCCAAAGTGACCAATGTGCGCCTGACATAACTCAGCATAAGAAACTGGGATTTTATACGATAGACGACCACCTCGTTTTTCTTGCTAACCGTATGATAGGACACCCTGACAAGGACTCTTGCTACTACCAGCCAGAGGTCATAGCCCCCCGAGGCACATTGGCCTCATGGCGCGAGGTCATCAAGCAAGAGGTCATCGGGCATCCTTACTTAGAACTGGCATTGGCAATAAGTGTGTCGGCTCCGCTGGTCCATCTCTACCGTTTGGCGGGCGTCTATGCAGAGAACCCGATTTGGGCACTGATAGGCAGAAGCTCCAGCGGAAAGACAACCGCTTTACGTGTGATGGCCAGTGTCTATGGTTCACCTACCGAGGGCATAGGACTTATTGGGGACCTGAATGTTACCGAAAACGCCCTCTATGCCCGCCTTTCTGAGTATGTAGGTTTCCCCCATCTTATTGATGAATCGACAAGCAGACCAGATTGGAATTTTTCATCCATCATCTACAACCTATCAAAAGGTTGTGATAAGACCAGGTGTGATAGCCAAGGCCAGTTGAAAAAGACGGTTCAATTCTCCGGCCCTATTATCATCAGTGGCGAAAGAAGTCTCTTTGAAGGCCGCAGTCCCGACCTAGGTGTATTTGCCAGGACCGTAGAGGTAAATGTCCCGTGGACGGATGATGCAGATCATGCCAGACGGATTCTGGAGAAATGTAGCCAAAACTATGGAACAGCAGTGATCCGTGTTGCAAAGCTGCTGTTGAACATACATAACAGGAAGGCGAAGATCCTGCTTAATCTGTTCCATCGAGCGCTGGAGGACTTTAGGGCAGCAATAGGAACAATACCCGCCGAGGAAGAACGTCAATTAAATGCATTTTCGACGGTGATTGTTGCGGCCCAGGTAGCAAACAAAGCGCTAGGCCTTGATCTGGATGTTGACGCTCTCCGGGACACGCTTCTTCAATTACATCAAGCGACCCCAAAGGCAAGCAACGTGGCTTTAGACCTCTATGATGCAATCATCGACGAGGCCAACCGTCACGGCAGCAATTTTGCGCAAGGTCGTCATCAAGGCCCTGGAGCTATCAAATTTCCCTCCAACACCTGGGGAGAGTATTCGACGGAGAACGGTCATAATGTTCTCTGGATCACGCAACAGACTTTCAAAAAGTTCGCGAAAGACCACGGAATTAGCAACGTTACCAGTCTGTTGAAAGACCTATATAAACTGGGGCGGATTATAAAGTTTAATGACCGCTATCTAAGCGAACACAATTTCGGACATAGCAAGGTCAAGTCATACTGCTTAAAACTAATATGAACGCCACCTACGTAATTTCCCGTAACGACTTGAAGAAAAGAGACTTCAAGGCTGCTTTGCACTCCACGGCTGGACAGAGGCCAGCAAAATACGAATATCCGATTTCTTTGAAAAAGTTACTTTTGAAAATTCTGGCACAATGACGAGAATACTTAGATTATTATGAGAATCGTGCCTTTGGAATATAAGGGGCGGAGGCCCAAGATCGGTTCCCTGCCGCCCTATCCCCATCATTTTTAGAAAACAGAGGCCAGCCCATAAGTAGCTGGTCACATCAAAGAGCGGTGCATAGTGGCGACACTGTGCATCGCTCTTTTTACAGAAAGCGAGGCTTACAACATGAAAAACTGTGTAGCATATATGCGTTACTCCACTGATAACCAGACCGAGAACTCTATTGAATACCAGAGAGCGGCCATTGCAGATTACTGCACCCGCAACGACTGGACTCTGCTACAAGAATTTGTTGACGAGGCTTATTCCGCAACCAATGACCGGAGGCCGGACTTCCAGCGTATGATGGAGGGGGCCGGGAACAACCCTGATTGGGACACAATTATCGTCTACGACCTTAGCCGGATTTTCCGAAATATTGCCGATGCTGCAAAATATAAGGAAAGGTTAAACGATGCCGGTATTAAGATTGTCAGCGTTACAGAGCCGCTTGCGGATTCAGACGAAGGGTGGCTCACAGAGACATTGACCGATACATTGAATGAGTATTACAGCCGTCAGACCAGGAGAAAAACTCATGACGGTATGGCCGTCAAAGCGAGAAGTGCCAAACATTGCGGCGGCATTCCTCCTTTAGGATATGATGTGGACGAAAGTGGCGCGCTTGTCATCAACCAGGCCGAGGCCGAGACAGTCAAGGAGGTATTCCGACTTTACTGCCAGGGCTACTCCTACCGAAAGATGGCAGAATATTTGAATGGAAAGGGCTATCGAACCAAGGCTGGGAAACCCTTTGACAAAAACTCGTTCTACCATATACTGACCCAGGAGAAATATATCGGCACATATCGTTGGAACAAGCGCAGGGCCAAGAACAGTAAGGGACAGCACAATAATCACGCTTATAAGCCAGTCGAGAAACAGATTGTGATAGAGGACGGCTGTCCGGCTATCATCCCTCTGGAACAGTTTCAAGCAGTACAGGAACGGTTATCCCAGCGCAGGCAAGGCCGAGCCGATACGAAAAGCCGTCATCACTACATGCTGGGCGGAATGAAGCTCCTGAAATGCGCAAAATGCGGTGAGTATATGGTTGGTAAGGTCACAACATCCCACGGCAGGAGATATACCACTTATGCCTGTCCCAACCATAAAGGCGGTATTTGCCCTACCAAGGATATAAGGGCCGGGGAACTGGAACAGTATACCGCCGCCGTTGTTGTGAAAAATCTGCTGAGGAAGGACAGTATCCCTCAGTTAAACAGGTCCCTTAAAAAGGGCGTGTGTAGTACGGAGAGTCAACAGCTCCGCAACCAGCTAAAGGGCATCAATGAAAAAATTGATAACATCGTAAGAACCCTAGAAAATGGGTATTCGGAGGCTATGACTGATAGACTGCACCAGCTGGAGCGGGACAGGGACTCTTTAACCAGCAAGCTCCAGAGAACAACACCGGCCATTCCTAATATAGATGAAACCAATCTAAAGGCTTTGAAAATAAAGCTGGTTAACACCCTCGTAACCTCTGATGATCCAGAGGTACGGGAGGTACTGCGAACGTATATCGACAGTATCCTGGTCGATAACGATGGCGTGACCGTGAACCTGAAATTGTGATACTCCCGGCTCTTCTCCGTATTTTCGGAACGCATAAGTAGATATTCTACTTCTGACCCCCATAGGAACGGCATATCGCCGCCTATGGGGGATTTTTTGTACAGGGGGCAGAGATATGGAACCCGACGGCGGAAGGGACAAAAATAAGGACAATGAGATTTTACTCGGGAAAACGGCGGTGCTAAACTTGTCGAAAAGGGGGGATACGGATGGCTGAAAATGACGACTCTATACTGCTTAACTCGGTCTATCGGGAAATCAGTGAACGGCTGGGCATGAACGCTGCAATAACAATTCACGAAATGTTTAAGGGTCAGCAAATCAGCTTTCCTATATTATTTGTTCGATATAGTTAAGCAATGGGTGTAGTTTACCATTTTGGAAAAGGCAAAATAATTCATCTCGATTTACCCATTTTGCGTTGATTACTTCAGACTGTTGTAAACTGATTTTAGCAGTATCTATATCCATACGAAAAATCCATACATCATCTCTCTTGCCGCCTTTTCGGATGCTTATCGTAAATGGTGCGTCAAATCCGGGTATCGTTTTTCACAGTCCGACGCCGAAAAACTCCACAGCGCTGCCCGAAATGCCGTGGCCACATTTCCCAAAAACGACAGTACAAAACTGTTGATCGTCCAGGCTGTAGACAGTCTGAACGCTGTCTATGATGCGCTGTATGTCCTGCGCGGTGAGATGCTCCGCCTGGCCTCACTGCTGCCGGAGTTTGAGGTCGTCATGTCCATGTATGGTGCAGGTGAGATCACTGGCCCCCAGCTCAT
>CANRHK010000095.1 GCA_947630395.1 uncultured Oscillospiraceae bacterium | reverse complement strand
AAAACGGTAGGCGGTCCGCTACACCACCCGAAAGGGGGTGTTTCCATGCCGATTATTTTGACGTTCCACGTGAAGCAATTCACTATAACGATCACGATAAAAAGCACGAACCGCCACTCCGCCAAGTGACGGTTCGTTTTGCGTTTACTTTCGCGAAATAACCCATAACTGAGCGGACCGCTTACTGGCAACGCCCCTTTATATTTCTATTATACCCAGCCGCAGCGATTTGTCAAGGGATCGCTGCGGTTTTCTTCTATTCCTCCGCAGCCAGATAGCGCTCCTCGCATTCGTTCAGGGCGGCGTGGAGTTTTTCCACCGCGACGCGCATGTGGTCGTAGTCCGCCGCTTGTTCCACCGTCATGACGTTGAGCATGTAGGTGATGACGTCATCCACCTGGGCCACCAGATAGTGGTAGAGCTGGTCATAGGGGATTGGCATGTGGAGTACTCCTTTCGTAGTTAAAGTCGATAATCAGATTATAAAACGAATATAATGAGCTTTCAAGGCGATTTTCGTCTATAACATTGTTTATTGAGAAAGATTTCTCCGTATGCTATTAGCTATGGGGGTGTCTTTATGGAACTGGATTACAAGATGATTGGCAAAAGAATTGCCAAAAGAAGGCGGCAGTTAGGGCTGAAACAATTCGAAGTGGAGGAAAAGGCGGATATTGGATACAAATATCTTTCAGGCATAGAACGCGCAAAATCCATCCCCTCCACCGAGGTCATCATGCGGCTGGCCATTGCTCTGGAGACCACGCCGGACGAGTTTCTGGTAGGCACCGCGCGGCATGAGGGCGAGGCGTGGAAGAATGTGGCCGAGCTGCTGCGGGGAATGGACGAGAAACAGCTGGCGATGGCGGAGAGCTTTCTGCGCTGGCTGTCGGAACAGAAGCTATAGAAGGGGCTGCCTCGGCAGGGGCGGTCTCTTTTTTGCGGAAAAGGGCCGCTGAGGACATCGGCTCCTACGGTTTACAGGCCCGCGAGGCAGGCATGGGGCACGAAGGGTACATGGCACCCCACTACGTGGGACGCACCGAGGGATGTTTGCTGTGAGCCCCTTGTGAACATATCAAAACAGCCGCTTCGCCTCATACACGGATGGCAGCGCAGTTTAGACAGGACAGACCACAGGGCGAGCGCAAAACAAAACCTCAAATTAGGGTTCTCAGGGGTGAAACCCCTGAGCGTGTTTTTTGGTTACTTTTTGCACGAGCAAAAAGTAACCCAGGGTCAAGAAAGAGCGGCAAAAAGAAAAAGCCCCCAGGGGCTGGAAACCCCGCGCATATATCCGGGATATGCGGGCATACTACCCCCGAGGTGATAAAAAGCATGACCACAAAAGAACTTCTGTATGTGGAAGACGCTCTGGGCCACGAAAAATATTTTCAGAGCAAGTGCCAGGAGGCAGTCCGTCAGATCCAGGACCAGGACCTGAAGAACTGCATCGAGCAGATGGAGAAGAAGCACCAGCAGCTTTTCCAGAGCTTCTACAGCCTGCTGTAAGGAGGAAATACAATGGACGACAAGAACCTGATGGAGAACATCCTTCTGCTGGAGAAGGGCGCCTGCGACCTCTTTATGCACGGCACCCTGGAGTCCGGCACCGAGGGCGTGCACCAGACCTTCTGCAACGCCCTCAACGAGTCCCTGCACATGCAGGACACCATCTACGACAAGATGACGGCTAAGGGCTGGTACACCACCGAGCAGGTGGAGCAGAGCAAGGTCACCACCGTCAAGCAGCGCTTCGGCGGACAGTAAGCCGGACAAAAAGAAGCGCCCCCGGAACCGCAGTTCCAGGGGCGCTCTTTTGCTGTGACCGATCCCAACAGGGGGAGAGGAGAGTTCCGATTACAGGAGGGTCTTCTCGTCCACCTTGCTGAACATATGGACCACGTTGCCGCCGAAGGCGATCTTCACCTTGGAGCCGTAGGTCAGGCTGGCCTTCTGCTCGCCGGTCAGATCCACGGTGGGCAGAATGACGATGGCGTCCTTGCCATGGATGCTCACGTGCATGTGGACGGTGGCGCCCATCAGCTCGGTGACGTCCACGGTGGCGGACAGAGCGGAGGGATCGCCCTCCTTGGCCAAGGTGACGTGGTCGGGACGGATGCCCAGGGTGATCTCCTGCGGAGCGGTGTTCTTGGACTTCAGCACGGACTGCTTGTCGGCGGGCAGCTCAATGCGGGTGCCGTAGACATTCACATAGTAGCCCTTGGAATCCTTCTCCAGCTTGGCGTCGAAGAAGTTCATGACAGGCATGCCGATGAAGCCGGCGACGAACAGATTCGCGGGGTGATCGAAGACTTCCTGGGGGGTGCCAATCTGCTGGATGAAGCCGTCCTTCATGATGACGATGCGATCACCCAGGGTCATGGCCTCGGTCTGGTCGTGGGTAACGTAGATGAAGGTGGTGTGGATACGCTGACGCAGCTTGATGATCTCGGCACGCATCTGGTTACGGAGCTTGGCGTCCAGGTTGGACAGAGGCTCGTCCATGAGGAGCACCTTGGGCTCACGCACGATGGCGCGGCCGATGGCAACACGCTGGCGCTGGCCGCCGGACAGAGCCTTGGGCTTCCGGTCCAGATACTGGGTGATGCCCAGGATCTCAGCGGCCTCCTTGACCTTGCGGTCAATCTCGTCCTTGGGAACCTTTTTCAGCTTCAGGGAGAAGGCGACATTGTCGTAGACAGTCATGTGGGGGTACAGGGCGTAACTCTGGAAGACCATGGCGATATCGCGGTCCTTGGGGGCCACATCGTTCATGACCTTGCCGTCGATGAGCAGTTCGCCCTCGCTGATCTCCTCCAGACCGGCGACCATGCGCAGCGTCGTGGACTTGCCACAGCCGGAGGGGCCAACCAGCACGATGAACTCCTGATCCGCGATGTCGAGGTTGAACTGCTGGACAGCCACCACGCCTCTTTCGGTGATCTGCAGATTCGACTTCTTCTCCTCGGCGGGAGCCTCGCCCTTCTTAGCCTTCTTGGGCTTTTTCTGGTCGTTGCTGTGGGGGTAGATCTTCATGACGTTCTTCAGGGTAACAGTTGCCATTCTTCCGGCGTTAGTGAGTATGCCTCCGCAAAACTCACCTCAGAGGGGCGGAGTAAAACCGCCGATCCATTGTGACAGGTCTCCACACTGCCACACCGCACGCCAAGCGGTCGTTCATCCTTTCTTGTCAGTCTGCCGCGCCATTATGTGGAGTGGCACGGCAGCTCGTAATAATGTCTTGGAGGAAGCCTCTCCAAGCAGATCCACTATACCCGCTTTCCGGAAAAAAATCAAGCCCCAAAATGAACTTTGGCGGATATATGAAAAAATTCTGCCGGTTCTCGTTATTTTACACAAATAGAACAAGAAACGTTTCATTCTCAAAAAATACATATATGCAAAAACAATATGCGGAGTATACCGCATACAGAGCGCCGGGGCGGCCCTTGGCAGGCGAAAACAGTTCTGCATAAATTATCCTGACAATTTCTTGACAATCAGTGCGCTATATACTAAAATGGTACGTGATGGGAAAGAATCGTTCCCGGGTTCTATGGCCTGCACGATTTTTTATGAGAAGAGAGGAAACGACTATGAAATTTTCCAGCAAGGTGAAGAAATGCGGACTATCCCCCATGCGCAAGTTCCACCCCTACGCCGTGGCCGCCGAGGCCGCCGGCAAGAAGATCTACCACCTGAACATCGGCCAGCCCGATATCGAGACCCCGCCCCAGTACTTTGAGGCGGTGCGGGACTTCCAACTGCCCGTCCTGGAGTACGCCCCCTCCCCGGGCCTGCCCGTCCTGATCAAGGCCATCCAGAAGTACTACGACAATTTGAACATGCACTTTGACGCCAGCGAGATCCTTATTACCACCGGCGGCAGCGAGGCCCTCCAGATCGTCCTCAACTGCATTCTGGACAACGGCGACGAGATTCTGATCCCCGAGCCCTTCTATCCCAACTACAACACCATGGTGAACACCTGCGGCGCCAAAATCCACCCCATTGCCACCACTCCCGAGTCCGGCTACCACTACGCCGACCGGGCCAAGATTGAGGCGGAGATCAACGGGAACACCCGGGCCATCATGTGCACCAACCCCGGCAACCCCACCGGATCCGTGCTGACGCCTGAGGAGATGCGGATGATGGTGGACATCGCCAAGGAGCACGACCTGTTTATCATCGGCGACGAGGCCTACCGCGAGTTCGTCTACGCCGGCGAACCCCTCCAGTCTTTGGGCGAGTTCGACGACGCGCCGGAGAACGTCATCGTCATCGACACCGTGTCCAAGCGCTTCTCCGCCTGCGGCGCCCGCATTGGCTGCATCATCTCCCGGAACAAGGAGCTGATGGGCGAGGCCATGAAGTACTGCCAGGCCCGCCTGAGCGTGGCCACCCTGGACCAGGTCGCCTCCGCCGCCCTGTACGACGTGGGTCCCGAGTACTTCGCCGCCGTCCGGGAGGAGTACAAGCTCCGCCGGGACACCGTGGTGGCCAAGCTGAAGGAGATTCCCGGCGTTATCTGCGAGTGCCCCAGGGGCGCGTTCTACCTGATGGCGGCTCTGCCGGTGGACGACGCCGACGCTTTCCAGAAGTGGCTGCTCACCGACTTTGACGACAACGGCGACACCGTCATGTTCGCCCCCGGCGAGCCCTTCTACGCCACTCCGGGCAAGGGCGTCAACGAGATCCGCATTGCCTACGTGCTGAAGCAGAAGGATCTGGAGCGTGCCATGGACCTGCTGGCCAAGGGCATCGCGGCGTACAACAATCGTTGAAACTATTGATAGAACATACAAGAGAGCCCCGGGCGCAGGCCCGGGGCTCATTTTATCGTGATGATTTTTTGCGTGGGCCTCCGTTCTTTCCGGCCCTGCCGGATGGGGCGGAGGACCGGCCCTTTTGGGCCGGCGGTTTTCCCTTCCCGGCGGGGGCGGCCTCCTTTGGCCCGGCGTGGAGGGGCCGGATGAGGCAGTCCTTGCCGTAGCCGATGAGGTCCTCCCGGTGGGCCTTGTAGAGGGCCTCCGTCACCAGCCGCCGCAGCTCGGGCCGCTTCCACTGGAGCAGGGCCCGCTGGAGGGCTTTGTCGTGGGCGCTCCTGGCCACGTACACCGGTTCCATGGTCCTGGGGTCCAGGCCTGTGTACCACATGCAGGTGGACAGCGTCCCCGGCGTAGGGTAGAAGTCCTGGACCTGCTCCGGCTGGCGGCCTGTCTTATTGAGAAACACCGCCAGCTCCACCGCGTCGGCCAGGGTGCACCCCGGGTGGCTGCTCATCAGGTAGGGCACCACATACTGCTCCAGGCCATACCGCCGGTTCAGCCGCTGGTACTTATCAAGGAACCGCTCGTACACATCGAAGTGGGGCTTGCCCATGTAGTCCAGCACCCGGCTGGAGCAGTGCTCGGGGGCCACTTTCAGCTGGCCGGAGATGTGGTACTTCACCAGATCGGAAAAGAACTCGCTGTTCTTCTCACAGAGCATGTAGTCGTAGCGGATGCCGCTGCGGATGAAGACCTTCTTCACCCCTGGCACCGCCCGCACCTTCCGCAGCAGGGCCAGGTAGTCGCTGTGGTCCGGGTCCAGGTTTTTGCAGGGGGTGGGGGCCAGGCAGGAGCGGTTTTTGCACATGCCGTTTTTCAGCTGCTGTTGGCAGCTGGGGTGGCGGAAGTTGGCGGAGGGGCCGCCTACGTCGTGGACGTAGCCCTTGAACTTGGGGTCGCGGGTGAAGCCTTCCACCTCCCGGAGGACGCTCTCGTGGCTGCGGGAGGTGACCATCCTGCCCTGGTGGAAGGCCAGGGAGCAGAAGTTGCAGCCCCCGAAGCAACCCCGGTTGTGGGCCACGGAGAAGCGGACCTCCTCGATGGCGGCCACGCCGCCCTGGGCGTCGTACATGGGGTGGACCTCCCGGGCGTAGGGTAGCTCGTAGACGAAGTCAAGCTCCTGCCTATTAAGGGGCATAGCCGGGGGATTCACCACCAGCACCCGGTCCCCGTGGCGCTGCAAAATCGCCCGGCCCCGGATGGGGTCGTGCTCCTCATACTCCGCCCTGGTGGCGGCGGCGTAGTCCCGTTTGTCGGCGCAGACCGCCTCAAAGGACGGGACCTCCACACTCTCGAAAGCGCAGTCCGGCTCCCTGGCGGCCCAGGCGGTACCCCGGATGTCGGTGAGATGTTCGACCAGTTCGCCCTTGCTGAGCCGCGCCGCAATCTCCCGGGTGGCCCGCTCCCCCATGCCGTAGACCAGCAGGTCCGCCTGGGCGTCGAAGAGGATAGAGCGCCGCACCCTGTCGTCCCAGTAGTCGTAGTGGGCGAAGCGGCGGAGGCTGGCCTCCAGGCCGCCGATGATGACGGGGGTGTCGGGAAAGGCCTCACGGGCCCGGTTGGCGTAGACGATAGTGGGCCGATCGGGCCGGAGGCCCATCCTGTTGCCGGGGCTGTAGGCGTCGGAGGACCGGCGCTTTTTGGCGACGGTGTAGTGGGCCACCATAGAGTCGATGTTGCCCCCGCCGATGAGGACGCCGTACCGGGGCTTGCCCATGGCCCGGAAGGCCTCCGCGCTGTGCCAGTCCGGCTGGGCCAGCACGGCGGTGCGGTAGCCCTCCGCCTCCAGCACCCGGGCGATGATGGCGGTGCCGAAGCTGGGGTGGTCGATGTAGGCGTCGGCGGTGACCACCAGAAAGTCGTAGTACCACCAGCCCCTGTCCTGCATGTCCTGCTTGGAAACAGGGAGAAAAAGGGAAGTATCCATGGTTATCTCCTCGGAAGCCCTGTCAGATGTCCCGAATGACCAGGGAGATATCCATCGCCATCTCCCCGTCCCCCTCGGGGACGAATCCGTATCTGGCAAAATATCCCGCCGCCCCGGCGGGGCAGGTCAGGACCAGCCGGTCCCTGCCGTGGGTCCGGGCATACTGGACCGCCTGGCCCAGCAACTGCACGCCGTACCGCTGGCCCTGGAACGCCGGCAGGAGGGCGTACTCCGTGATCCGCAGATCATTCTTCTCCAGGACAAAGGCCACCCGCCCGGCGGGGACATCTCCCAGCATGGCGGTGAGGATTTGCTCCCCACCGGCCCCGGCGCCGCTCTCAAACCACAGCCCCGGCTCGGTGGCCTGGGGGCTTTTCACCCACTTCTGGCGGCGGAAGGTGGAGGCCTCCGGCGGGATGTGGCTCACATCGTCCCGATAGATGACGCGGATGACCCCGTCCTCCACCTCCAGGAGGGACACGGCGGTGTTGTCGCCATACTTGCTCTCTCCCCACTCCTCGCCGCTGAGACCCTGGAGGCCGCTGAGCAGGGCCCGCAGGGCCGCGCCGTGGCTGGCGGCGGCCACGGTGCCGCCGGGGTGGGCGGCGGCGATATCCAGGATGGCGGCCGTGGCCCTGGCCCGGACGTCCAGCAGGCCCTCCGCCCCCGCCACATGCCAGCGGTCAGGGTGCTTGTTGAAGTTGATGTATGTCTCCAGATCCTGGCGCTGGATATCCGCCCAGGTGCGCTGCTCCCAGCTGCCCAGGTTGACCTCCCGCAGCCGGGACTCCGGCAGGAAGGGGAGGCCCCGGGGGACATAGAGGGCCGAGGCCGTGGTCTGGGTTCGCAGCAGGTCGCTGCCGTACACCGCATCCAGGTGAATATCCCGAAACCGATCCCGGAGGCAGCGCAGCTGCCGGTAACCCTTCGGGGTGATGATGCTGTTGTACTGGCCGTGGGCGATGCGGAACAGGTTCCCCTCCGCCTCCGCGTGGCGGATCAGATAGATCTTTGTGATCATGGGGCGCATTCCCTCCCCTGGCAGGCTTGATGGGTTTATTATAGCGTATCCGGCGGAATTTCGCAATATCCCTTCTGCCCGTCCCATAACGCACTTGCAAAGGGGCGGGAGACGTGGTATGCTGTGATTGTCCGGGTTTTGCGGAACGGACCGATGGACGGAAGGGATGGGCTATGGGACGGAGAGACATACAGGCGGCGGCGGTCATCGCGCTGCTCTACGCCGCTATGCTGGCCCTGGGGGTTACCTGCCCCATCAAGCTCCTCACCGGTGTGTCCTGCGCGGGCTGCGGCATGAGCCGGGCTTGGCTGCGGCTGCTGCGGGGGGATGTGGCCGGGGCCTTTTCCTATCACCCGCTGTTCTGGCTGCCCGTGCCCGCCGCCGTCGGCTTTCTGTGCCGCGACAGGCTACCCAAGGCGGTCCGCACCAGCGGCGCGGTGCTGGTGTGCGTGCTGTTCCTGGGGGTATACGCCCTGCGGCTTTTCACAACCGGGGACACCGTGGTGGTGTGGGCGCCCCGGCAGGGACTTATCTGGCGGACGCTGTCCGGCGTATGGGACAGCCTACATTGATGTATAAGGAGGCAGAGATCTTATGTTCTGTTGGAAGTGCGGAAAAGAGCTGGCGGATGGCCAGCGGTTCTGCGGCCACTGCGGCGCGGACCAGAGCGCCCGGCCCAGCGGGCCTGAGACCCCCTTTGATGGCGAGGCGCCCCGGGCACCGGAACCCCCGGGAACTGAGAGAAGCCAGCCGGAGCGGGATGAGGCCTATGCTCCCCAGGGACAGAGTCCCTATATGGGATATGGCAGGCTCCAGACAGACAGGAACCTGCTGATGTATATTCTTTTGAACATCGTCACTTGCGGGATCTATAGCTTCTATTTCGTCTACCGGCTGGGTCAGGATGTGAACATCGCCTGTGAGGGCGACGGCAACCGCACCAGCGACATTGTGACCTACAT
The DNA here is from genome assembly GCA_947630395.1 of uncultured Oscillospiraceae bacterium. Taxonomy (GTDB): domain Bacteria; phylum Bacillota; class Clostridia; order Oscillospirales; family Oscillospiraceae; genus Pelethomonas. The sequence continues at coordinate 343 of CANRHK010000095.1, read as the reverse complement.
CCTCCTGTCGATTGTCACCTGCGGCATCTACTCCATCGTGTGGTACTACATGCTGGCCAACCGCCTGGCGGCCAACGCCCCCCGCTACGGCTTCGAGTTCCAGGAGAATGGCACCACGGTGCTGCTGTGGTATGTCTTCGGCATTCTGATCTGCGGCATCGGCCCCCTCATCGCCATATACATCATCATCAAGAACACCAACAGTATCTGCATGGCATACAATCAGTATAATAACCTCTGATTTCAACGAATCGGACAGAAATTTGCCGCTGGATATACCATGATGACGAAAACCGCCGGGCCAAAGGCCCGACGGTTTGACTGTGTATAGGGGTGAATCAGC
>CANRHK010000094.1 GCA_947630395.1 uncultured Oscillospiraceae bacterium | reverse complement strand
ATGGAGCACGTGGAGCGGGCCGGCATCCACTCCGGCGACTCCATCTCCGTCTACCCGCCGCTGAACATCACCCGGGAGCAGAAGGACACCATCCTCCGCTACACCCGGGACCTGGCCAAGCACCTGGGGGTCATCGGCCTTATCAACGTCCAGTTCATCATCTACCGGGGCGAGGTCTACATCATCGAGGCCAACCCCCGCTCCTCCCGGACCATCCCCTATATCTCCAAGGTCACCGGCGTGCCCATCATCGACCTGGCCACCAAGGTCATGCTGGGGGCGAAGCTCAAGGATCTGGGCTACGGCACGGGCATCTACCCCGAGGCCAGCTACTACGCGGTGAAAATGCCGGTGTTCTCCTTTGAGAAGCTCACCGGCGTGGACACCAACCTGGGGCCGGAGATGAAGTCCACCGGCGAGTGCCTGGGCCTGGCGGACAGCTACCCCCAGGCGCTGCTGAAGGCCTTCAAAGGCGCCAACATGAAGATCCCCAAGCGCTGGAGCCGGGTGATCCTCACGGTCAAGGACCAGGACAAGGAGGAGACCGCGGAGCTGGCGAAGGAGATGGTGGAGCTGGATATGACCCTCTACGCCACCTCGGGAACCTACCGCTACCTGTCGGAGCGGGGCATCCCCGTGCTGCCCGTCAACCGCCTGGGCCACGGCCACCCCAACATCAAGGACATGATCCAGTCCGGGGTGGTGGATATGATCCTGAATACGCCCCGCCGCAGCCAGCGGGAGGACGGCGACGGCTGGCAGATCCGCCGCAGCGCGGTGGAGCACAGTGTCCTGTGCCTCACCAGCACCGACACCTGCCGGGCTATCCTCACCGCCCGGAAGGAGGGCCGCAGCGAGGAGATCGAGGCCATCGACATCACCAAAATCGGATGAACCGGTTGGGCGGGGGCCAAGGCCCCCGCCCAATTCCGCGTTTCGCGGGTTTCACCCAAAGATCTTGCAATCCGCCCTGCCTTGGGGTAAAATACGGATTGACACTGGGCCGCCCCGCGGCCGGCAGGAGGCCGTCCATGATCGCAGTCGTGACCGATGTAAAATACCGCATGTCCCTGGCCCTGATCCGTGATCTGGGGCAGGAGGGCGTCTCCGTCATCGCCTGCCACGGCGGGGAGGGCCGCCCCTTCGCTTTCTCCTCCCGCTACGTGTCCAGCGCCGCCGTCCTGCCGGACCCCGTCCAACGCCCGGAGGCATATCTGGACGCCCTCTATGCGCTCTGCGCCGGCGTTTCGGGCGGCCGCCCCGTGCTGCTGCCGGTGGGGGCCGCCACTTTGGCCCTGCTCTGCCGGCCGGAAACCCGACGGCGATTTCAGCAGGCGGCGGATTTCCTCCTGCCCACCCAGGAGGCGTTGGATCTGGCCAACGACAAGTCGAGGCTGGCCCGATTGGCGGTAAAGCTGGGGGTGCCCACTCCCAGAAGCTTCTCCATGGAAGGGGAGGGAGATTTCCAAAATCTTCCCTATCCCGTGGTGGTGAAGCCGGTCTGCGGGGAGAAGCAGGGCCTCACGGCCCGGCAGCGGTATGTCATCGCCCGGGATCCGGAGACGGCCCGCACCGCCTACGCCTCCTTCACCTTCGACGGTACGCCGCCGGTGGTCCAGGAGTACCTGGAGGGGGAGGGGTACGGCCTGTCCGTCCTGGCGAAGGACGGGGAGATTGTGGACTTCATCTGCCACCGGCGGATCCGGGAATATCCCCTCTCCGGCGGGCCCTCTACCTGCTGCATGACGGTGGACGCAGGGCCCCTGCTGGGCTACGCCCAGGCGCTGATCCGCGCCCTGGACTACTCTGGTGTGGGCATGATCGAGTTCAAGGGCGATGGGCAGGGGGGATACCGCCTGCTGGAGATGAACCCCCGCGTCTGGGGAACCTTCCCGCTGGTCCGGGTTTCCGGCGGCAGTCTGGGGAAGGACTGGGCCCGGCTGGCCGCCGGGCGGGCGCCTCTGCGGCAGGCGGCCCGGCTGGGTGCGCGGATGTACTTTTTTCCCTCCGACGGGGCCAGGTGCCTGGCCGCTCTGAGAGCGGGGCGGGGGAGGGAGATCCCGGCCGCCCTGGGGGACTGGATCTCTCCCAAGAGCCGGGAGGGCGTATTCGAGTGGTCCGACGCCAGGGCCTCCGCCGCCTACCTGCTGTCCTATGTGAAACGAGGCGCCAAATGAAACTGAAGCTTGACCTCCACGTCCACTCCGACCGATCCGCCGACGGCATGGACAGCCTCCCGCGCATCCGGGAGGCCGCGCGGGAGCGGGGGCTGGACGGCGTGGCCCTCTGCGACCACAACCTGCTGTCCGAGGCGGTGCCGGGGCGGCCGATGGTGATCCCCGGCTGTGAGTGCTCCACCGCCCAGGGCCACATCCTGGCCCTCTTCATTGACAAGCCCCTCTCCTGTCTCCGAAAGGGGGACGGGCCCCTGCCCTCCGCGAAGGATGTCATTGACGAGATTCACCGCCTGGGGGGCGTGGCTGTCTGGGCCCACCCCTATGAGCGGGCGGGCCGGGTGGACGAAGAAACCGCCGCCGGTGCGGACCTCATCGAGGTGGCCAACGCCCGGGCCTGCTTCAAGGACCCACAGGCCAACGATAAGGCCCGGGATCTGGCGGCGCGGCTCAAAAAGCCCGGCTGCGGCGGCAGCGACGGCCACAGCGCCCCGGAGGTGGGCAACGCCTACACGGTGGTGAACTGCGCTGATGCCTCCCCGGAGGCCGTCAAAGCGGCGCTGCTGGCGGGGGACGTGGCCGCCGTCCTGGAGCGTGAAACGCCCAGAGTCCGGAAGGGCCTCTCACAGCTGGCGAAATGCCGCAAGACCCACGCGCCCCTGGCCCGCCGGGCCAAGGCATACCTCTATCTGCTCTACTGTATCCTGCTGGATTGGAAAGGAAGATGAACCATGTCCCTCCTCACCACCGCCATCGGCTCGGCCAAAAAGGTCAAGCACGCCTTGAAAGATGAACTGGACAGCCGCACCCCCGTGTACCTCTCGCCGGTCCGCCGGATTGAGCGGGTGAAGACCGGGGAGCGGATCTGCGCCATGACTTTTGACGACGGGCCCATGGCCCTGCCGCCCAGCCCCGACCGCTTCGGCGGCAAGGCCCTCACCCTGGTGCTGCTGGAAACCCTGGAGGCCCACGGGGCCAAGGGCACCTTCGACGTCATCGGCGACACCTCCTCCAACTACCCGGACAAGCCCGGCAAGCACGGATCCGCCTCCTGGGGCGGCGTGGCCTACGACCACTATCCGGACATCCACAAGGACGGCCAGGGCGGCGCGGTCCACTGTCCGGAGCTGATTGCCCGGATTCTCTCCGGCGGCCACCAGATCACCAACCACACCTACTCCCACGTGATCTTCGGGAGGAAAGCGGTGGTCTACGGATCCCGGAAGCACCTGAACACGGTGGACGAGGCCATCGCGGACATGGATAAGCTGGACCGGCTGCTGCTGGACAAGTACGGCTACCGCATCGGCTACACCCGCCCGCCCCACTACGTGGACGCCATCCCCGGCGGCTTCTCCAGCTACGACGCCTGCGCCGTCCTGGGGCTCCAGTACATGGCCGCCAGCTTCGACGGGGCGGGGTGGCTGCCCCTGAAGACCTACGATCTGGAGGTGGAGGCGGTCTGGAAGCCCATCGAGGCCGCCCTGGCCGCCGACCCGGACGCCCTCCGCGGCCAGATCATCTTCCAGAAGGACGGCTACAACATGGCCCGCCGGACCCCCATCGCCGACGGCCTGCCCAAGGCCCTGGAGATGTTGGATCGGTACGGCTACCGGGTGGTGACGGTCCAGGAGCTGATGGAGCGTGGCCAGTTTGAGGACGCGGGCCCCGGCGAGGCGCTGTACGACGCCGCCCGGTACTTGGTGGAGAAGGGCCGCGTGCCCGTTTTCCGGAACAACAAGCTGCTGCCGGACACCCCCGCCACCCTGCCGGCCCTGCTGATGATGCTCCACGGCTGGGAGGGGGCCAAGCGGCGCATCGCGTTGATGAAAGGCCAGGCGTCCCTGCCCTGCGCGGACATGAAGCCGGCCCATCCCTACAGCGGGGCCGTATCCATCGCCCTGGAGCGGGGGGAGGTCACGCTGAAGAACGGTAAAATCGGATCCGGCCCCTTGGACGAGGCGGCGTTTCAGAAGGTGTGCCGGAAGGTGTATGGGAGGACCGTCCCCGTTTCCGGCCCCCTGACCCACGGCAAGCTCATCATGGCCCTGGCCCGCCTGGAGGGAATGGAAGGATGACACTTTCCATAAAGCGACAAAAACGGGACCTGTATGCGGAAACCGCATGCAGGTCCCGTTTTTCACTTTCGATTAGACCTATGTCCCGTCACCGGGCAGAAATCCCGGAATAGAAGCATGCCCAAGCTCGCGGTAAAGTTCTTTTTGCCTACTTTTTCTTTCAAGAAAAAGTAGGTCAGGCCATCTTCTCCTTGATGTGGGACAGCCGGTCCAGGGCCTCCAGCAGGGTTTCGTCCTTCTTGGCGAAGTGGACCCGGACAATGTCGTTGACGTTCTCCTTGAAGAAGGAGGTGCCGGGCACGCAGGCCACGCCCACCTTCTCGGTCAGTTCCACGCAGAAGTCCACGTCGCTCTGACCCTTCTTCAGATAGGGCCCGATGTTGGCCAGCACGAAGTAGGCGCCTTGGGGGTCGGTGAAGGGGATGCCGATGTTCCGGAGGCCGTCGGTGAACAGCTTCTTCATGTGGGCGTAGTGGTCGCCGAACTCCTTGTAGTAGCTGTCCGGCATCTCCAGACCCACAATGGCCGCCTCCATCAGGGGGGAGGGGGCGCCCACGGTGTTGAAGTCGTGGTACTGCTTGATGCGCTCCATAATGGGCTCCGGGGCAATGGCGTAGCCCAGGCGCCAGCCGGTCACGGAGTAGGTCTTGGAGAGGCTGGAGCAGCTGACCGTCCGCTCCCACATGCCGGGCAGGCTGTTCATGTAGGTGTGCACATTGCCATCGTAGAGGATGTGCTCGTAGACCTCGTCCATGATGGCGTACACGTCGTACTTGATGCACAGGCCTGCGATGAGCTTCAGCTCGTCATAGGTGAACACCTTGCCGCTGGGGTTGGAGGGGTTGCAGATCAGAATGGCCTTGATGCCCTGGCGGAAGGCGTCCTCCAGCACCTCGGGGTCGAAGTGGAAGGTGGGGGGCACCAGGGGAATGAAGATAGTCTCGCAGTCCGCCATGATGGCCTGGGCGTGGTAGTTCTCAAAGTAGGGGGAGAACATGGCGATCTTGTCGCCAGGGTTGGTCAAGGCGAAGATGGTGTCCACCATGGCCTCGGTGGAGCCGATGGTCACCACGATCTCGGTGTTGGGGTCCAGGGCGCGGCCCATGAAGCGGCCGCACTTCTTGGCCAGGGCGGCGCGGAAGTTGGGGGCGCCCATGGTAATGGGGTACTGGTGGGGGCCGGTGTGGCTGACCTCCTCCAGGCGGTCCATCATGGCCTTGGGCGGGTCGAAGTCCGGAAAGCCCTGGGCCAGGTTGATGGCATTGTGATCAATGGCGATGCGGGTCATCCGGCGGATGACGGAGTCGGTGAACAGCCTGTTCCGTCTGCTCATTTCCTGCATAAGACAATCATTCCTTTTTTTCTTCTGGTTTTATCACCCCGCCGGGAGGCGGGGACAATCGCGGAGATCAGTGGGCGCCCAGCTCCCTGCCGGGGACGATGGAGAGGTCGTTTTCCGCCAGAACGGCGTTCAGCTTATCCACGTCGTTGACGCGGAAAATCATGTAGGCCAGGCCGCTCCTCTGTCCGAAGACAGAGTACATGTACTCGATGTCAATGTCCGCCTTGGCGATGAGGCCCAATACCTCGCTGAGTCCGCCGGGGCGATCGGGTACGCCTACGGCCACCACCGGCGTCATGGTCAGAATAAAGCCCTTCTCCAGCAGAATGGCGGAGGCCTTCTGGGCGTCGTCCACAATGAGGCGCAGCACCCCGTAGTCGGCGGTCTCGGCGATGTTGATGGCCCGCATGTCGATATGGTTCTCCGACAGAACGGAGGTGATCTCCGCCAACTGTCCGGCGCGGTTCTCCAGAAAGACGGAGATCTGGTGAATGGTCATATGGATGATCCTCCTTTAAATTTTATGCTTGCCGGTGACGCGGACGGCCTTGCCCTCGCTGGGGCCCATGGGCCTGGACATTTTCGCGCGAGTGCGGCCGCAGAAGAACTTCTCACGGCTGAGCACGCGGATATCCCGGGTGCGGTAGCGCGGCGGAGTGGTGCCGGAGGTGGACTGGATGCGCACGCGGTTCTCCAGAAGCTCGGCCAGCAGGCCGTAGGGGTAGGCCATGCGCAGATCATCCTTAGAGAGGAGGGGGAGCTACGGTCACCCCGGTTTCAGTCGTGATATCCGGGGCCGCGCCCCGCAATAAAAAACCACATATACTCTACCACTTTCCACTAGTGAAGTCAATGCGCCAGTTTTCTTTTTTCGATGTGATTCCGCCGAATTTCGAGGGGATATAGATAGTATTTCGGGGGATGTAGTACATCCATGGACAATCCCGGGCGGCAGCGCCAGCAGAAAGCCCCCGGCGGGGATATCCCCGCCGGGGGCCTCCAAGGCCGAATTTCCTCCTGTGCGGATTTCTTGAGATCTTTATTTATATTGTAACCTTCCTGAACACCGGTGTCAAGGCGGGAGGAGTTTTCGCCGGCGCTATGCCAGGGTGAAGACGCCGCTGGCGGTGTGTTCAGCCCCGGCGCTGCCGGTGACCTGGTAGCTGAGGCGGTAGGTGCCGGCTCCCAGATCCCCCCAGAGCAGGGACAGCTCCTGGCTCCAGGCCATGCCCCCGGCGGGCAGGGGGTCCGCCGTGCCGCAGAAGCCGATGCCCTCCGGGAGGGACACCTTCTCCCAGATCTCGCCGTGCAGCCGCTCCAGGGTGGGGATGAAGACGACGCCCGCGTCCTCATTGGTGCCGTTGAGTACAAAAAGAGGGATGCTCTCCGCCCCGGCAGGGGAGGGGAGGGGTGAGAACCACAGGGCGAAGTCTGGCTCCGGCTGGGCGTTCGCCGTCACCTGGAAGACGAACTGATAGGGCGGACAGTCAATATAGCTTCCGCCAAAGCCCGTCTCCTCCTCGCTGTCCGCCACCCGGACGCCGTGGCCGGTAATGCGGTAGTACCCCGCCTCCAGGGGCCGGGCCAGGAACCAGGGGGAGAGGGAGAGCGTCTGGATGCCGCCGGGCCCCAGCAGATAGCCGATATCCTCAAAGCCGTAGTTCTCAATGGTCTCCAACTGCTGCCAGTCCCCGTCCGCGTACCGCTCGAAGGAGCAGCCCTGCCCGTAGAGCATCACCTGATCGCCCCGGTTCTCCAACACCATGGTGATCCGATCCGCCCCTGCGGGGTAGGCGCTCTGGAGCAGGTGCAGGGTGATGTCCTCCGTTACCTCCCAGGCAGTCTCGATCTCCGGGGAGACCGCTTGAGCCGGTTCCCCTATGCTGGCGGAGAGGCCGGAGGAGGGGGAGCGAGCCGCTGTTTCGCCCGGGCCGCCGCAGGCGGACAGCGCCAGCAGCAGACCGGATAGAACTATCAGAACACGCTTCATGGCACAAACCTCCTTGTAAAAATAGGTGTTCCCCCATAGAGACGGAAAAAGGGGGCGGGAGGTTGCGGCGGCGCTAAAATTTTTTTCGAAAACCGATTCGTCAAAATCACCAAAAATCATGGAAACCATCCCAAAACGGAAAAGAAGGGCCTAAAAGGGGCGATTACAACCTGTAATCTTTGTAATCGCCAAATGTGGTGCCCTCAAAAGGGCTAAAGCACAAAATGTTCCGAAACCAACCCTTGAACGGGCCTATCCGGTTGACGTTGTTATATGAGTTTACATAACAAAGTTAACATAATATTTCGTAATAATTAACAAAAAAGTTATGGATCCCTCTTTTTCTCTTGCGAAACGGGCAAAAATGAACTATATTATTAGAGACGAGGCCATCTGGAGTCCGCGCCTCCGGTCCACATAATGTGGAGGGAGAAGAGGGCCGGCCTCCGCTTCTAAAACTTGTCCACGGCGCATATGCTGGGGACGAGGTGATGGAAGATGCGAGGACGGACGGTTCTGCGGACAATCAGATTGGGCGGTTGGGAGCCCCGGGTGGTGCGGAGCGTGGTGCTGGCGCTGTGCTTTCTGCTGGGCGCGGCGGCGGGCCACCTGTACGCCGGTACCTGCGGCCAGGAGACCCAGGCGGCGCTGCGGGCCTATCTCACCGACTATTGCAGCGTCTATGACGCCGGCGGCGCGGCGGCCTCCATGCTCAGCTGCGTAGCGCTCTACTTCGGCTACGCCGTGGCGCTGTTGCTGCTGGGGTTCTCCGGCATCGGCGCGGCGCTGATTCCGGCCCTCAGCGGGGTGTTCGGATTCCTGTCCATGTATACCATCTCCTGCTTTGTGCGCACCTTTGGGCGCGCCGGTGTGGCGCTGGCTCTGGGGCTGCTGGGGGTGCGGCTGCTCATTACGCTGCCCTGCTTCCTGGCCCTGGCGGAAGCGGCGTGGCCGCTGTCCATTGAGGTGCTCCTGCTGTCCTTCGGGCGGGGGAAGCGCTCGGCCCCGGTGCAGTATGGCAGCCAGTACTTTTTCCTGTTTTTGCTGTGTGCTGTGATTCTGGCTCTCGGTGTGTGCTGCGAGCGGTTTTTCACCCCTGTCCTCTTTCGCTGGATTGCGGGGCAGGTCTTATAATCTCTGAGGTGTTGGGAAGGGGGAGAGCCCTTTGGCAAACTACATTCTTGACTACGAGAAATATCTGGAGCTGGAGAAGCACTCCTCGGACAATACGGTGGCGTCCTATGTCCGGGATGTGACCCAGTTTTCCCACTACCTGGCGGATGTGGAGGACATGGAGCTGCACCAGTGCGGCACGGAGCAGATTGACCGCTACGTGGCCTACATGGCCGGCAAGGGCAAGTCCCCCGCCAGCATCGCCCGGGGCATCGCCTCGCTGAAGTCCTTCTACGGCTTTCTCCAGAGCCGTGGGGTGGTGCGCTCCAATCCGGCCAGGAATACCGTGCCGGTGCGCACGGAGCGGAAGTTTCCCCAGATCCTCACCGGCAAGGAGGTGGAGCTGTTCCTGGAGCAGCCCCAGTGCGTGGACCCCAAGGGCTACCGGGA
>CANRHK010000093.1 GCA_947630395.1 uncultured Oscillospiraceae bacterium | reverse complement strand
CTGGTCAGCGCCGCCAGCCCCTGGGTGGACTCCGTCCTGATGCCGTCCATCCCCTTGTCAATGTTGCCCATGGCCTCATTGAAGTCCTCCATGAGAATCCTGTCGCTCTCCACCCACTGGGGCAGCTGATAATGTTCCGTTTTCGTCATTTACGTTCCTCCTTGATATTAAAATGATATCCGCAACGAAAAACCGTTACACCCCTGTGTGTAACGGCCAAAAGTTGTACGGTTTCATGCAACGGCGTTTTGCACAAAAATGGAATGTATAAAATGCCATTTTCTTGAAGCCGAAGCGGTGAAAAACGCTTTACAACTTCCCCGGCCTGTGCTATAATCCATACATAAGCAAATATTGCGCCAGCTGCGGCCGCGTGTGCGGCACATGGAATGGGGTGAGAAGCCCCGCGAGTCGGTCACTGTGATGCCTCCCTGAGAGGATAAGTCAGACACATGGCAGCTTGGCGGCGTTCTGCCGAAACCGGAATCGCAAGCCCGACTGTTTCGGCCTTCCCACCCGGTGGGAAGGCTTTCTGCGTTCCGTGCGAGGCATGGGGCGCGTTTTTATTTGTGTTTCCCCAGTCCGCCGATGGGGCGGCGGACCGGAAACAATATATCTCTTCGATCGGCTCTATATGGAAACGGAGAAGCGCCCGGGTCTCAAGACCGCCCGGGCGCCTTTTCCGTTACTTTTTCTTAAAAGAAAAAGTAACCAAAAAGAACTTTACCGTCGCTTCCAAAGCGCTGCAAGATCCGCATTTTCCGCACGGTAACGGCACATTTAACTAATCGAAACAGGCGGCCCTGGAGAAATCCGGAGCCGCCTGTTTTGCTGTTTTTTCACGAAAACGGATCAGAACCGGATCTGCCGGCAGTCCGCGATGCCCCGCTCGGTCACCAGGTAGTCCATGATCTGATCGTAGTCCTCCACGGGGATGTCCTCGCAGACGATGTGCCGCCGGCACAGGACCACGGTGGGGCATTTGACCCTGGTCAGGTAGCGGTCGTAGAACCCGCCGCCGTAGCCCAGGCGCTGGCCCCGGCTGTTGGCCGTGCAGCAGGGCACAATGGCCAGATCCAAATCCTCGGGCTCCACCAGGGGGCACTGGAGCTTGGGGGCCAGGATGTTGTACCGGCCGGTAACCAGATCGCTCAGGTCATTGATCCGGCGGGCCTCCATCACGCCCAGGGACTGGCAGTAGGGCAGCGCCAGGGCCTTGCCGTCCCGGAGGGCGGCGTGGAGCAGGGGCATGGTGTCAATCTCCCTGCTGGTGCCCACGTAGCAGAAGATGGTGCGGGCGCTCTCATAGAGCGGGGACCGGAGGACGTGGGCGCAGATGGCCGCGTCCGCCTCCCGGCAGTACACCGGGGATAAATTTTTGACTCTGTCGGCGATTGCCGCGCGCAGTTCCGCCTTGGTCACGGGATGCGCCTCCTTACGTACTTACTTTCCAGAAGTTTTGGCGGCCTTCCGATCCGCCTTGGTCTTGCAGAAGCTCTCCAGCTGGGGCACCAGGATCACGGCAATCAGCAGAGCCGTAAAGCCGCCGTTATACAGGCAGAAGCCGCCGTGGAGCGCGGGGACGGAGGTCACCAGAATGTAGTGGGCCGCGCCGCCGATAACGCCCGCCCACCAGCCGTAGACGCCGGAGATGGGAGCCAGGCCGCTGGCGAAGCAGAGGCCAATGAGGATGGCCTGGGCGTTGACGGCGTTGACGCCGAACTGGGACGCGATGACATAGCCCAGCATAATGGGCCACACATTGCCGGGGTGGGCGCCCGCCGCGCCCCAACACACCATGCAGAAGATGATGCCCAGGGTCACGCCGTTGAAGGACCCGCCTACCAGGATATAATATGCCACGATGAAGAGGCCGTACACGCCCACGTTCATGATGGCCAGGCCGGCGCCGTACTTGCTGGTGAAGTCCGCCTTGTGGCCGGTGTCCTTCAGGAGATCGAGGTAGCCCTTGAAGCTCTTCCCGTTGACCAGGAATCCGGCCAGTACGCAGAGCCCGAAGAACACGCCGCAGAAGGTCCAGACGATCTCCGGCCGGCCGTCGCCCAGGGTGGGGGTGATGGCGGGCACGTCGTGGCCCAGGGTTTTGTACAGCAGCGCCACCAGGAAGAAGCCCAGCAGTCCGCCGGGCAGGGCGGCAGAGTACAAATCAAAGCCCTTGTGGAGGTTGGGGGAGTGGGCCGCCATGGCGGGAGTCAGGAAGCCCACCGCCATGCCCACGGCCAGAGCCAGCAGGGCGCTGGTGAGGGTGATGGCATGGACCTCCTCGGCGTTGGGGTAGCGCAGCAGCAGCTCGCTGACCAGGGGGCACAGGGCGGTGGAGAACATAGCCAGGTCCACATACTGGGAGAAGGGCTTTCGCTTCACCAGGGACAGCACCAGCACGCCCAGCACAAAGGGCCAGATGTTCAGGAAGTTGATGCCCCAGGTGGAGAACCCGGCGGTAAGGAAGTAGGCGGCCACGGTGCTGCCCTTGGACACGGTGCCGGGGATATACAGCATGGCGGTGAAAGCCGCCATAACCAGGCCCACGTTCAGGAACGTGCCGGACACGCTGCCGATGATGAAGTAGTCCTTGGTAATCTGGGCCGGGGACATGAGGATGTTCGCCAAACCGGTGACCATCTGCGCTCGGTCCGGGCATATCACCGCCGCCAGGAAAAACGCCAGCGTAGACGCAGTGAGAAAGCTCCGAATGGGGTTCTCTTTCAGCAGTTTCATGAGGGAAAACGCCTCCAGTCCTTATGCCAGGGTACGCTTCGCCGCCTCCACCACATGGCCGATGAGCACGGAGGTGGTGACGGCGCCCACGCCGCCGGGGACAGGGGTGATGGCGTCCACAATGGGCTCCACCTCGTCAAAGACGGCGTCGCCGGCGATACCGCCCTTGGCCTCGTCCCAGTTGATGGACACATCGATGACGATCTGGCCGGGGCGGACATAGTCCTTGGTCAGGCTTCTGAGCACGCCGGCGGAGGACACCAGGATGTCAGCCTTCTGGGCCTCCTGGGCCACGTTCCTGGTGCGGGTGTGGCAGACGGTGACGGTGGCGTTTTTCGCCATGAGCATGATAGCGGCGGGCTTGCCCACTACCAGGCTGCGGCCGATGACCACGGCCTTCTTGCCGGTGCAGTCGATGCCGTAGTGGTCCAGGATCTCCATGCAGGCGGCGGGGGTGCAGGGGGCGAAGCCCAGCTTCTTGTTCATGAACACGCCGGCGTTGGAGCCGTCGGTCATGCCGTCCACGTCCTTGCGGGGGTCCAGGCGGTTGCAGATCTCGTCCTCGTCGGCCTTCAGGTGCTTGGGCAGGGGCCGGAACATGAGGACGCCGTGGATCTTGTCGTTGGCGTTGATCCCGTCAATGACGCTCAGCAGTTCCTCCTTGGTCACGTCGGCGGGGAGGACAAACTTCTCCACGGCCACGCCCAGGGTGGCAGCGCGCTTGGTGGCGCCCCGCTCATAGCTCAAATCGTCGGGCCGCTCGCCGCAGCGGACGATGCCCAGGGTAGGCTGGATGCCCTGGGCCTTGAGCGCCTCGCAGTCGGCAATAATGCGGGCGTTCAGGGCGGCGTTGACTTCTTTCCCTAACAGCAGTTTAGCCATTGTTGTTTCTCCTTTTCACTTAAAAAAGCTGGCCTTGACGGTCTCGAAGATCTCGTCGGCCATAGCGCAGTACTTGTCCAGCATGGCGAAGCACTTCCGGTTCATCACGTCGGCCAAATTCCGGTCCTTCAGGGTCTTGGTGTTAATGAACACGTTGAGGCTGGCGGCCTGGAGGGCGGCCTTGACGCAGACGGCGCCGCAGCCGGCGTCGCTGACGGCCAGACGGCTGCCCTTGGCGGCAAAGACGGCGATGGCATCCAGGGACTCGCAGCAGAGCTCCATGATCCGCATAGGCACCTCGCAGGCCACGATAGTGGCGTTCTCCAGAACCTGATCCCGGCTGGGGTCGTCCTTGGGGATGCCGTAGGCTTTGGCCAGGGGTTCGAAGCCCTTGGCGTCGGCAGCGATCTGGTCCAGCAGTTCCGCTTGCAGCTGGTCGCACTTTTCCTTGAGGGCGATGATCTCGGCCTCCACATCGGCGTACTTCTTCTTGCCCACGGTAAGGGAACCCACCATGTTGCCCAGGGCGGTACCCAGGGCGGCCACCAGGGCGGAGGCCCCGCCGCCGCCGGGGACAGGGGCGTTGGAGGCCAATTCTTTCACAAAATCAGTGCAGGTTGCGTTTGCAAACAGGAAATCACTCATTGTCGTTGGTCCTTTCTGCCGCCGCTGCGCGGCGGCGGGGGTGTTTTGTCCCTGCGGGACGGGGGACTGGGTGCCGGGGGGCTTCCAGCCCCTCGAACCCCTTTTTCTTTATGTTGGTGCTGCCGCACCCTGGGGCCGCTTTTTGCCGCCAAAAAGCGGCCGGAAAAACCGCCAGCCCTACGGGCTGGACCCCCTTTTTTGCGGGAGATGATTGCCGGGTAGCACCCAGGGAAGCATTCATCGGAACTGCTTTTTCGTTTTAACTGCCCTCCGTCGCTCCGTGCTACTCCGCGAGGGATGGATGTTGCGTGACGGATGCGTAACCAAATATGTTTTTTTGCGGAGTGGAACGGAGCAGACAGCAGTCGGTCAAAGTCAAAAACGTACAGCGCAGCCAATGCGAAGGTCTGCCCTCCGGGCGGACTGGGCGCCGCATAGATATCTCCGTACAACCACCGTCGGTTAGCCGCTTCGCCTCATACACGGACGGCAGTCCGGTTTAGACAGGACAGGCCCCAGGACGAGCGCAAAACTAAACAATAAATTGGGATTCTCAAGGGTGAAACCCTTGAGCGCGCTTTTGGTTACTTTTCCCGCGGAGGAAAAGTAACCCCAGGGCGTGGGGCCGGGGAGGCCCCACATGCCGGCACAGGACAGTTAGAGAAATCCCGGCGGCGGAACCGCCGCCGGGATTCAAAACCGGGGGAATTTTAGAACAGCCCGCTGACCTTGCCGGTCTCGGTGTCCACGTCGATGCGGCGGTAAGCCGGATCGGAGCTGGTGCCGGGCATCATGGAAATAGTACCGGCCATGGGGCACAGGAACTTGGCTCCGCCGTACTCCAGGATGTCCCGGATGGGCAGGCGCCAATTCTTGGGCACGCCCTTCCAGCTGGGCTCGTGGCTCAGGGACAGGTGAGTCTTGACCATCATGGTGCAGTAGTCGGCATACTTGGGATCGCTCTCGAAGCGCTTGGCCTTCTCCAGAGCCAGAGGAGCCCAATCCACGCCGTCGGCGCCGTAGACCTCCTTGGCGATCTTCTCCACGCGCTGGCGCAGAGGCATCTCCAGAGGATAGAGGAACTTGATCTCGTTCTTCTCCTCGCAGGCGTCCACAACGGTCTCGGCCAGCTCAATGGCGCCCTCGCCGCCGTAGCGCCAGTGGTTGCTGACGGCACAGCGCACGCCGTGCTCCTCGCACAGGCGGCGGAGGAGCTTGATCTCCGCGTCGGTGTCAGTGTAGAACTGGTTGATGCAGACCACGGGCACGATGCCGGACTTCTTGATGGTGGCGATGTGGTGGAACAGGTTCTCAGTGCCCTTCTCCAGCAGGCCCAGGTTCTCCTTGGTGTACTCCTCGGGCAGAGGACGGCCGGCTACGACGGTGGGGCCGCCGCCGTGCATCTTCAGGGCGCGGATGGTGGCCACCAGCACGGACACGTTGGGAGTCAAGCCGCTCAGGCGGCTCTTGACGTTCCAGAACTTCTCAAAGCCGATGTCGGCGGCGAAGCCGGACTCGGTGACGTGGTAATCGAACAGCTTCAGCGCCAGCCGGTCGCCGATGATGGAGGACTGGCCGATGGCGATGTTGGCGAAGGGGCCGGCATGGACCAGCATGGGCTGGTGCTCCACGGTGTAGCACATGGTGGGGTTGATGCAGTTACGCATCCAGGCGGTCATGGCGCCGGCCACCTCCAGGTCCTCCGTGGTCACGGGGTTGCCCTTGCGGTCATAGGCCACCACGATCTTGCCGATCCGCTCCCGCAGGTCCTTCAGGTCGGTAGCCACGGCCAGGATGGCCATCAGCTCGCTGCCCACGGCGATGCCGAACTTGCTCTCCATGAGATAGCCGTCCTTGTTGCCGCCGATGCCCATGATGATGTTGCGCAGGCCCTGGGCGCAGAAATCCAGCACCCAGCCCATCTCCACGCGCTTGGGGTCAATGTCCAGGCGCTTCAGGCCCCGCTTGGCCAGCTGCTCGTCGTTGTAGTTGCGCTCGTGCTGCATGCGGGCGTTGAGCGCCACCATGGCCAGGTTGTGGGCGTTCATGATGTCGTTGATATCACCGGTGAGGCCCAGGGAGAACTCGGTCATGGGCATCAGCAGAGCGTTGCCGCCGCCGGCGGCGGTGCCCTTGACGTTCATGGTGGGGCCGCCGGAAGGCTGACGCAGGCAGCCGCCCACGTTCTTGCCAATCTTGCCAAGGCCTTCCACCAGGCCCAGGGACACGGTGCTCTTGCCCTCGCCCAGGGGGGTGGGAGTGATGGCGGTCACTTCGATAAACTTGCCGTCGGGCTTGTCCTTCAGGCGGTTCATGATCTTGATAAAGTCGAGCTTCGGCGTCTTGCCGTAGGGGATGATCTCATCGGGGAGAAGGCCCAGCTTCTCACGGAACTCCTCCACGGGGGGCAGGGTCCGCTCCGCCTCTTCGGCGATCTGCCAGTCCTTGTACTCGGTGGGATCCAGCGTGACACGCCCGGTCACCGGGTCCACATACTTGCCGTCCTTGAATTCGATTGCCATAGGAATCCTCCTTGCTTCCCGGGATATTTCACCACCCCCGGGAAAATTTAATATTTTGACGCCGCGCATCAATCGTCCGCGCCCCCGGCGCCAATGAAGAGAACAGGCCCGCGGCCCCGCCGCGGGGAAAGGCCGGTTTCCAATTCCACCTTTCGTTAAAATTATAACAAGAATGTTTCCAGCCTGCAAGCAGCAACTTTGACAAACTTTTCACAGTCCGTTTGGGCACATTGTATATTCTGACAACACCTGCATAAATCTGTCCGCCCCTCAGCGGAAGCAGGAGCGCACGTCGCCGCTCATGTAGAGGGATCCCAGGGCGCAGGCCACGCCGTCCGTGCCCTCCGCCGCAATGGCGGCGGCCACGCCGTCGGCCACGCTGGGGCAGGGCGTAGCCTTCACGCCCAGGGCCTGGATGCGCCGCGCCAGCTCCTCCGCCGCCATGGCCCGTGGGTTGTTCGGGCGGACGGTGAAAAATTGGTCAGCCAGGGGGACGATCAGCCCCAAGATGGACTCCACGTCCTTGTCCGCCATGACGCCGGTGAGGAACGTGAACTTTCTGCCGGGGAACAGCCGACGGAGGCTCTCCGCCGTGGCCCGGATGCCGTGGGGGTTGTGGCCGCCGTCCACGATGAACACAGGGTCCTTGCGCAGCACCTCGAACCGGGCGGGCCAGCGGGTGTGGGCCAGACCGGCACGCACCGCCTCGTCGGAGATGCGCCAGCCCTCGGCGCGGAGGACCTCCACGGTCTCCAGCACCACGGCGGCGTTTCGCATTTGGTAGCTGCCGATAAGGGGGATGGACAAATTCTGCCAGCCCTTGTAGGAGAAGCACTGGCCGTCCAGGCCGAACGCGCCGGGGACAATGGCGGAGAAATCCGGACTGTGGAGCCCGGCGCCCTTTTCCCGGCAGGTCTCGGAAATGACGGCGTCCGCGTCCGGGTTGCCGCCGTAGCTCACCACCTGGCCACCGGCCTTGATGATACCGGCTTTGGCCCGGGCAATGTCAGACATGGTGGGCCCCAGCTCCTTCACGTGGTCCAGGCCCATGGCGGCGATGACCGCCGCCTCCGGCACTTCGATGACGTTGGTGGAGTCCAGCTCCCCGCCCATGCCGACCTCCAGCACCACAATCTCGCACTTGTGGCGGGCGAAGTACTCCATGCCCAGGGCCGTAATAAGCTCAAACTCCGTGGGCCGGTCCTCCATGCCGTCCGCCAGGGGGCGGATGTACTCCGTCAGCTCCGCCAGCTCGTCATCCGGGATCTGCTCATGGTTGATCTGCATCCGCTCGTTGAAGCGGTTGATGTAGGGGGAGGTGTAGAGGCCGGTTTTGTAGCCCGCCTCCTCCAGGATGGAGGCCAGCATGGCGGCGGTGGAGCCCTTGCCGTTGGTGCCGGCGATGTGGACAAATTTCAGCTTTTTCTCCGGGTTGCCCAGCTTGGCCAGCAGCTCCTGGGTCCGCTCCAGGCCCAGCTTGCTGCCCTGCCAGTAGACGGTGTGGATATATTTCAGCGCTTCTTCGTAGGTCATAAGAGATTACCTGATTTCTTTTTATGTGTATATGTGTAATAGTGGGATATGCCATTCAGTTCAGTTGGCCCGCTGCAAAATCTGCCGCACCACGGGCTTGTAGGCCGCCCGGTTGACCAGGACCACGACCAGGGAACTGCCAATGATGGTCACAGGCTTGCTCACAAGCCGCTTGAGCAGATTGGCATATACCAGGACCCAGAAGGTGCCCTCCGCGTTGGCAAAGAGCATGGAGTACCATGTGGAGGTCAGCAGGCCGATGCCGTAGGTGTTGATGATCCCGGCTATGAGGGTCATGGCCAGTACCTTCCAGGTGTCCTTTGTCCCCGCCAGACTGCTCTTGCACACATACCTGGTGCAGAAGCCGCAGAACCAGGCGAAGAACATGGGGCCCAGCACCAGCGGCGGGAACCAGACGCCGTAGCCGGAGAGAACGGTGCCGATGATGTCGGCCAGAAAAGCCACCAGCATACCGCTGATGGGCCCCAGCCACATCCCGGCCAGGGCCAGGGGGATGGTCTCGAAGCTGAGCCGGAGGTCGGGGGCCACCTGGATGGCGCCGATCCGGGCCAGCACGATCTGGATGGCAATGAGCGCGGCCATCATGGTGAGGCTGCGGGTGGAAAAGATGGTTTTGAGGGAGTCTTTCAGTGTACGCTTCATGATGCGTTCCTCCTTTTGGTTTGCCCGGCTTCGCCGGGGTCTATTTCAGGGAGGTCGAGCGTGCATGGAGGCTGCCCGCACAAGGGGCTGGATGAAAGTACGCCGACCCAAAGCCATTTTAGCATGGCTGTAGATCGGCATCGTATACATCCGTTGTTGTGCCGGTAGCGGATGCAGCATGGAATCGTAGGC
>CANRHK010000092.1 GCA_947630395.1 uncultured Oscillospiraceae bacterium | reverse complement strand
CCTTCCGTCCCGCAGAGGGCGCATATGCAGCTTTTTGCTCAATATACAGTATATTATCCATATTTTCACGGACCGGCGAAAAACATGGCGCATTCCGAAAAATTTCTCGGAAAATCTATAGCTTTTTTTCAGAAACTCTGTTATAATGAAAGTGTCATACCGTCGTGCCTCCGTTCAGACAGGGCGGTATTCTATATTTTTGTAGGAGGAGAGAACATGAAACTATTTGGCAAGGAGGTCCGGCAGACCAGTCCGCAGGACTTCGAGGGCGCGATTCCCTTTACCCAGGCAATCCCCCTGGGGCTCCAGCACGTGCTGGCCATGTTCGTGGGCAACCTGACACCGCTGATGGTGATCTGCGGGGCCTGCGGCCTCATCGCGGACGAGCCCGCCCTGTACGTCACCCTGCTCCAGAACGCCATGCTGGTGGCGGGCCTGGTCACCCTGGTCCAACTGTGGTCCATCGGCCCCATCGGCGGCAAGGTCCCCATCATCATGGGCACCAGCTCCGGCTTTATCGGCGTCATGAGCTCGTCCGCCGCAGCCTGCGGCGGCGGCATCGTGGGCTACGGCGCCATTCTGGGCGCGTCCATGATCGGCGGTGTCTTTGAGACCGTGCTGGGCTTCTTTATCAAGCCCCTGCGCAAGTTCTTCCCGCCGGTGGTCACCGGATCCGTGGTGCTGGCCATCGGCCTGTCCCTGATCTCCGTCGGCGTCAACTCCTTTGGCGGCGGCAACAGCAACAAGGACTTCGGCTCCCTGGAGAACCTGTTTGTGGGTCTGGTGGTGCTCATCATCATCGTGGCTCTGAAGCACTTCACCAAGGGCCTCACCAGCACGTCCTCCATCCTCATCGGCATCATCTGCGGCTACATCCTCTGCACCATCATGTCCTTTATTCTCCCCACCACCTTCACGGTGGAGGGCGTGGAGTACACCAAGAGCTGGGTCGTCCAGTGGCAGAAGATCGGGGACGCCCACTGGTTCTCCATCCCCGCCATCCTGCCGGTGAAGCCGGTCTTTGACCTGAAGGCCATCATCCCCATCTGCATCATGTTTATCGTCACCGCCGTGGAGACCGTGGGCGACACCGCCGGCTGCATTGAGGGCGGCATGGACCGCGAGGCCACGGACAAGGAGCTGTCTGGCTCCGTCACCTGCGACGGTCTGGGCTCCAGCTTCGCCGCTCTCTTCGGCGTGCTGCCCAACACCTCCTTCTCCCAGAACGTGGGCTTGGTGGCCATGACCAAGGTGGTCAACCGTATGGCCCTGACCTGCGGCGCCATCTTCCTGATCCTGGCGGGCCTCAGCCCCAAGCTGGCCGCGGTGGTCTCCATCATGCCCAACTCCGTCCTGGGCGGCGCGGCGGTCATGATGTTCGCCTCCATCGCCGTCTCCGGCATCCAGCTCATCACCAAGTACGGCATCACCAACCGGGTCATCACCATCGTGTCCATCGCTCTGGGCCTGGGCTACGGCCTGGGCGCCACCGCCGGCGCGCTGGCGGGCCTGCCCACCAACGTGTCCCTGGTCTTCGGCGGTTCCGGCATCGTCCCCGCCGCCCTGCTGGCCATCATCCTCAACATCCTCATCCCCAAGACCCAGGAGGATCTGGACAACGAGGCCGCCTGCGCCGCCAAGGAGGCGGCTGCCGCGAAGAAGTAGGTCCCCGCGTATCGCCCCAGCTATAAAGGAGCCGGCCGGCATTGCCAGCTGGCTCCTTTTATGCGCTGCTGTTGTCACGGTTTTCTGGAGTCGCCCAGGAAGAACACCGCCAGCATCCCCGGTCCCACGTGGGAGCCGCTGAGGGGCTCGTGGACGGTGATCACAAGCCGCTCCGGCGGCGCGATAGCCCGGATCTTCTCCGCCAGTGCCTCCGCGTCCTGGGGGCAGTCGCCGTGGGAGATGAACACCAGGCTCTTATCCCGGATCCGCTTCCGGTACAGCTCCGCCAGGGCGTCAACGGTCCTCTTCCGGCCCCGGACTTGGCCACAGAGGACGATGTGCCCTTCTTCGTCCCCCCGCAGCAGTGGCTTCACCTGGAGCATGGTGCCCACCAGCATGGTGGCGGTGTTGATGCGCCCGGTCTGGCGGAGGAATTTGAGGTCATCCACGGTGAAGAACTCACATAGCACCGCCCGGTCCTTCAGCAGGCCCTCGTAGGTCTCCTCCAGGCTCTTGCCCGCCTTCCACGCCTCCCAGGCCCGGCAGACCAGAAGTCCCGTCCCGCAGCCGCAGCCGAGGCTGTCAAGGACTTTTACCTGCCGGCCCGGGAACTCCTCCATCAGCGCCCGCCCGGCGGCGATGGCGGCGGCGCAGGTGCCGCTGATACCAGAGGACATGCCCAGATACAGCACGTCCTTTCCCGAGGCCAGAATGGGCCGGAAGCAGTGCTCGAACTCACCGCTGTTGAGCAGGGAGGTCTTCACCTTGGAGTAGCCCCGCAGCTTGTCATAGTAGGCGTGGCTGTCGTAGTCCTCCGGATAGAGGGGGCACGTCTTCTCCTCCCCGTCGATCCACATCGTAAAGGTCATCAGCGTCACGCCCATCTCCTGGGCCATGGCCTTGGGGAGATTGCTGGCGGTATCGGTAACAATGGAAAAAGCCATTGGAAACCCTCCAATCTAATATCGAATATTATTATATACCATTCCTCCTATCATGTAAAGAGGGTTCCGCAAATTTCCCCCAGTTCTTCCATTTTTCCGGCCGGCTCCTTACCGTAGCCGCGCCGCGATACATAGCTGCGGGAGATCCCGTACTGGGCGGCCAGCTCCCGCTGGGTCTTGGGCTGACGGCCCCCCAGGCCGTAGCGCTGGCGGATGATGTCCGCCTCCCGCTCGGTGAGGCACTTGTCCACCAGCTCCCGCACCCGCAGACGGCTCTCCTGGGCCTCCAGGTCGTCCAGCATGGTGTCCTCCACACCCACCACGTCCATCACCGACAGGTCGTTGCCGTCCTTGTCGGTCTCCAGGGTCTCGGACAGGGAGATCTCCCCCTGGAGCTTCTTCTGACTCCGAAAGAACATGAGGATCTCATTTGCTATCCTCCCCCAGCGGCCTTTCCGGAAACGGATTGTCAGAGCCGTAGAGCACCACATGGGCGTCCGTGCCGTCCCAGACAATTTTCCGTACCAGCGCCCTGACCGCCGCGCGCTTCTGCTCCACCGTCATGCTGTCCACCGCGCCCGGAAAGGACGACAGCACATCCGCCAGCCGCGCAAGCTCCCCGGCGGGGAGCGCTCCCACAGCCGCCTGCCGCCTCCGCTCGGCCAGCGCCTCCTTCAGGCGCTCGCCTCTCTCGTGCAGCTCGCCCAGCCGCCGCAGGATATACGCCTCCGCGGGGGAATCCGCCGCCTTCGGGAGGGCGCTGATAAGGCCGCCTATCTCCGCGTCGTTTTCCGCTGCCTCCCGCTCCAGCCGCTCCAGCTCTTGGTCCTCCCCGTCCTCCAGGAGTCCCCCCTTGGACTTCTCCAGCCGCCAGACGAGCTCGGCCCTGTCCTCCTCCAGAGCGCTGATCCGCTCCATCACCCCGGCGTCCAGGGCATTGCCGCCGCAAT
This sequence comes from uncultured Oscillospiraceae bacterium, assembly GCA_947630395.1. GTDB lineage: Bacteria > Bacillota > Clostridia > Oscillospirales > Oscillospiraceae > Pelethomonas. The sequence goes on along the minus strand of CANRHK010000092.1, from coordinate 5,628 downwards.
TCTTCATACGGCAGGCGTAGCCCCGACTGCGCTCCTTGGTGGCGCACAGGTAGGTATAGATCCGCTCTCCTCGCCCGTTGAGCCGCTCTGTCAGCTTGGGCCGCATGTAGTCCCCACAGCCTCCGCAGATCAGGATCCCCGACAGCAGGGCCACGCCGCTCCTAGGCCTCCGGTAGCCCTTGGCGCTGTTCCGGTCCAGGAGGTTCTGCGCCCTCACCCACGTCTCGCCGTCAACGGTGCCCTCATGCCCGCCCACCGACACGATCCACTCCTCCATGGGCCTGACCTGGGTGGCCCTCCCCGGGATTTGCAGGGTGCGGTTGTAGGCCATGATGCCGTGGACGCCGTCGAAGTCTTCCTTCGTTGAAAACAGCGCCGCTTTATTTTTGATGAAATACTCATAGGCCGCCTCGTCCGCCGTCAGATACACCGGATTCCGGAGGATGCCCTTGATGGCGAACCGGCTGAATTGCTTCCCGTTCTTCGTCCGATAGCCATGGTTCAGCAGATAGGTGTCCGTCTTCGTCAGGGAGCCTGTCTCCAGGAACTTGTGGAAAATCAGCTTCACGACCTCGATCTCCTCCGGCACGGCCCGCAGCCGGCACGCCCGCTTCACCTTCCCGCCGGCGGTTACACGGGACACGCTCTCCGACGCGTAGCCCGTGGGGGTGACGCCGCCCAGCCACCGGCCTGTCTTGGACAGCTCGTGCATATTGTCCCGGATGCGTTCCGCAATCGTCTCCCGCTCCAGCTGGGAGAACACCGACGAAATGTACATCATGGCCCGCCCCATGGGGGACGACGTGTCAAACTGCTCCCGGATGGAGACAAAGCCGATCCCCAGCCGGTTCAGCTCCTGGATCAGCCCCGCGAAATCCCCGATATTCCTGCTGATCCGGTCTAGGCGGTAGACCACAATGGCCCGGAAACGCTTCTCCCGCGCGTCTGCCATCATCCGCTGGAACTGAGGGCGATCCAGGGTCCCCCCAGAGTAGCCCTCGTCTGCTAATGTCAAGCACGGACTAATACTTTTTTGAGGAAATTTTGAGAATGATGGCAGATTTTGTTACTAATGCTCGCTATTGGGCAAAACGTAATCTCCGCTCATTCTGTGCCGTTTGTTGCCTCCATCTCCAAAGCGGCCAAGAGATTCTCAAATTCATCCTGATACTTCCAAGCAATATCAATTCGTTTATCCGGATAAATTCGGATTTCTTCTAAAACGTCCGCGACGATTTCACCGGTGATCGTTTCTACCTCTGTGTATTTTTGAAAGGCCGTTACGAAGCGGTTTGTCAACGCGCTCTCCGCGCCGCTGTTCTCCAGTTGAGCTGTCAGCTCGGAAATTTGCGCGGCGATACCCTCTCGCTCCCTGACCGCGCCGTTTTTCAGGGCAAGATAATCTGTCCTGCTGATCTCGTCCATGGCAAAGGACTCATACAGCGTTTTGATTTGCTGTCCCAGCTTCTCATGCTGTTCTTTGAGCGCGATCATGGCCTTTCGCGTCGCGGCGGCGTCACGCTCCGCTCCACGGCATTTTTCCTCCCACAGCCGGCTGAACTCCACAGCTATAACCGCACGTGCCCTCAGGCCCGCCAGCAGCGTATCCAGTATGTCCGCCTCCGGCGTCTGTTCGGAGGAACATGCGTAGAGCTCCGTCACAAGGGGCGTATTGCAGATATAGCAGGCAGCCTTCGCTTTTGTCCTTCTCATGGCATGCCCGCAGATACCGCATTTTACTTTCCGTTCTAGAAGTGACTTTCCTCGACGGCACTTCTTCACTGTATATGTCCGCATATGATTCTGCACTTGGTTGAACAGCTCCACGGTCACAATTTCCTCGTGGGTTCCCTCCACTGTGATCCACTCCGCTCTGTTGACGCTCACCGTATGCGGATCTCCTACGCGCTCATGTGTTTTTTTCCCATAAATTATCTTGCCGGTATACCGCTCGTCCCGCAGGATTGCGGAGATTGTGCTGTCCGTCCAAAAATTATCCTCGTTGACGCTTGGCCACACCGTCCGGGAACAGCCCGCCGCCCGTTTGTATTGCATGGGGGTGAGAACGGACTCGTGATTCAGCGTTTTCGCAATCTGCACGATATTTGTGCCATCCGCCGCCATCTGAAAGATGCGGCGGACCACACTGGCTGCCTCGGGGTCTACGACGAGGTGATTCTTATTTGCCGAGTCTTTTTGATATCCATAGGGGGCAAACGACGAAAGAAAGTCCCCGCGCTGGGCGCGAAACCGCTTGGCCGTCCGCACTTTCCGGGAGAGGTCGCGGCTGTACAGGTCATATAGGAGGGCCTTGAAGGAGGTGTCCAGACTGTCGATATCTGTTGGCCGGATACTGTCAAAGCCGTCGTTGACCGCGATGAAGCGCACCCCCAGGAAAGGAAACACCCGTGATATGTAGTTCCCTACCGTCAGATAGTCGCGGCCGAAGCGGGAAAGGTCCTTGACGATGATGCACTGGATTTTTCCTTGCTTTACCTGTGACAGCAACTCCCGGACAGCGGGGCGCTCAAAGTTTTTGCCGCTCCAGCCGTCGTCGCAGAACTCCAACACCTTGGCATTGGCTAGTTCCGGAATCCGCCTGATGTGGATATCAAGGAGGTTCCTCTGGTTCCCGATACTGTTGGACTCCAGCTTGCCGCTCTGCCTTAAATCTTCGTCCTCAGAGGAAAGGCGGAGGTATTTCGCGACCGTAATCGTGTTCATGCGGACACCGCCTCCCCATCCGCAAACAGGGTATGGAGCAAGGCTTGATATTCGTCTTGATACCGGAGAGACACAGAAATGTTGTTATTCGCGTCAACCTCAACACGTTCAATCAGGGTATGAGCAAGTTCATCCGTGAGCTCTGTCGCGCCTTTGAACCGCCCAAATTCCATCAGCCACGGATTTTTCCCTGCTTGCCGGGACGCTGACTGGCGGCGCTGCTCTATCTCCTTCAGCCGTGCCTTTGCCTGCTCCACATCGGCGCGATACTGCCGCTTCATCTCTACATATTCCAATTCCGTCATCAGCCGGTCCACATAGTTCTGATAGAGGCTGTCATAGAGCATTTGCGCCCGCTCCAGAGTCTGCCTTGCCGCAGTCGCTTCCCGCTCCAAGGTTTGGGCCTTATCTATCGCCGCCTGAGAGTGCGAATACTTCCGGACTCGCTTCTCCAAATCGGCGGCCAGCTCCAGTTGCTTTTTCAGAGTGTCCCACAGCACATCCTTTAGCTCTGTTTCACGGATATACTTTTTCGGGCAGGAATCCAGGGCGTCCGAATGGGACGGGCAGATGAATGTGTAGTAAGGCTTCTTTGTTCCATAATATGTGTTTTTATAGCGCACTAAGGGGCGCTTGCAATCGGCACAGAATATCAGGCCGCGAAGGATGTTAGGGGTGGTCCCCAGGTTATCATAGCAGCCAAGCCGCTCATGATAGGCACGTTTCCGCTCCGCCGCCAATTTCTGCACGGCGTTGAAGGTTTCTTCGTCAATGATGGGCTTATGGGTATCACGAACAATCACCCACTCATCTTTGGGGTGCCGCTTCTGCTTCTGCCCCTCGGGAAAGTCAGAACGCTTGCGGCCTTGCACCATATGGCCCAGGTAGACCTCGTTGGCAAGAATTATTTTAATGATTTGCTGATGCCATTTACTCCCGGCATACCGTTCCGATTTAACGTCACCCTTTAAGTAGTGATACCGGCTGGGAGAAGGAATCCCCTTTTCGTTGAGCTGGCGCGCTATCTGGAGGATGCTCATACCCTCCAGCCGCCACCGGAAGATGTCCCGCACTACCGGGGCGGTTTCCCCGTCAGGCTCAATGCGGTGGGGGTCCTCCGCGCACTTGCGGTAGCCATAAGCCGCCCAACTGCCGATAAACTCCCCCCGCTGCTGCTTGATGGCCAGCGCGGAACTGGACTTTCGACTGATATCCCTGCTGTAAACATCATTGATGATATTTTTCAGCGGGATGATATAGCCATCACTGGACCGCTCGGCAGTCAGGGTGTCGAAGTGGTCATTGATCGCCACAAACCGTACATCCAGGAAAGGAAATATCCGCTCCAGGTAGTTCCCGGTTTCCTTGTAGTTGCGGCCAAACCGGGAGAGGTCCTTGACTACAATGCAGTCGATTTTCCCAGTCCGCACGTCCTCCATCAGCCGCTCAAAGGCCGGACGCTCAAAGTTTGTCCCAGTTCGTCCGTTGTCGCAGTAGAGGCCGCACAGACACATATCCGGCTGGGAGTGGATAAACTCCCGCAGCAGTTCTTCCTGAGTCGCTATGGTGTCCGCGCCGGGCTTGCCGCTGTCCTCCACGGATAACCGGGCATATCCTCCGGCCTTATAAACGCGACGGGCAGGGGCGGCAGGAGCCGGTGCGCTCTGAAGGGGATTGACCTTGCGTTTTGGCCTTGCCATGTCAGACCGCCTCCCTCTCGGAGAGCGCCCGCGCCTGCATGAGCAGCTCCATCATCCGCTCAAATTCATCCTGCCAACGAAACTGAATCTCTACCCGGTGTCCCCGGCAGATAAAAATACGCTCAATCAGAGTGACAATCAGAGACCGGTCCAGTGCGGCGATATTCTTGCGGCGCCGAAACTGCTCTATCCAGTCCTGCCCCCCTGAATCGTCCCACATTTCCCTGCTCATCTGGTCCCGAAGCCCCTCGGCCTGTTCCTCCGCCTCGGCACGGCGCCTGGAATAGGTCTTTTTCAAGTCCTGATATTCTTCCCGGTCAATCAGTCCGTCAGCCAGGTTCTCATAGAGAGACTGCAAGAGCTTCTGACAGCGGTTGATCTCCGCCTCCTTCATCGACAGCCGTTCCCGCAATTTTCGCGTATTCGCCTGCTGAAGCTTTACCGCATCGGCCGTTTCCATGAACTCGGACAGGTCAATGACTTCCTGGATACGTTTTTTCAAAAGTTCCAGCACAAGGTCTTCCAAAACACTGTCCCGCAGGCTGTGGGCGGAGCAGACCTTTTCATTCTTGTGCGCGGCGCAGACGTAATAGATGTACTTCTTTTTACCGGAGGGGACAGTCTTGCGCACCATGGGGGCCCCGCACTCCCCGCAGAACACCATACCGGAGAACAACTCCACGGCGCTGCCGCCCACGCTGGTCCGCGTGTCCAGCGCCAGCACCTTTTGGATGATCTCAAAATCCTGACGGCTGATAACCGGCTCATGGCTGTCCTCTACAACGGCCCATTCCTCGCGGGGCTTGTGTACCAGCCGCTTGACCTTGTAGCTGGGGGTTGTGACCCTCCCCTGCTCCAGTACGCCGGTATAGACCGGATTTTTGAGTATCCGCAGTACCATGCCGGCGCTCCATACGGATTCCGCTTTTTTGCGGAATGAGGTGGAGTAGGTCATCCCCTGGGAACGTTTGTAGTCCATCGGCGTTGGGATGCCGGCTCCGCTCAGGCGGTCGGCGATATCTCCGGCGCTGACGCCCTCCAGTTTCCATTTGAAGATATCCCGCACCACATTGGCCGCATAGTCGTCCACCAGCAGGCGGTGGTGGTCCTCCGGGTCTTTCCGATACCCAAAAACAGCAAAAGAGCCAATGAAATCACCGCGTCTGCGTTTGATTTCAAGCTGGCTCCGAATTTTGATAGAGGT
>CANRHK010000091.1 GCA_947630395.1 uncultured Oscillospiraceae bacterium | reverse complement strand
CTGCACCGGTCTTAGCTGCCCAGGGGCAGGGCTGGGCTGCCAGTTTGCTGCCCGCAATGGCTCCGGACACTTGCCGGTCCGTACAGCGGAATACTTAACCGGAGAAACGAGCCGTGCCGCTGTTGAGTGGCACGGCTCGTTTTCTTATACCCGGTTTTACGCTTACGCCATTTCTGCTAAAACATGGCCCCTATCACTGAAAATTCTCTCCTGTGATAGGGGCTTTTTATAGACAGTCAGCCGGGAATCACGGACAATCCTTATGCCCGGGAACCTTGCTCTTTGTCCGCAGAGACAATACATCCCGCAACATCATCGCGTATGGTCTTTTGTCTCTACATACAAAAATGGCCTGGTTGCGCCTCCTGTCACGAGAGACAAGAAGGACCCTGCATTTTGCAAACTCTCAGAACTGCTGCAGCACAATCTGGTTGATGCGCTCTCATATTGGTCTCTAAAGACAACAAATAAATGGTGGTTCCCGATAACAGCGATTGTCCGCACAGACATCAAACATACGACGACAGTTTCGGCACTTGCTACGAACATCTACGGCCGCTGATAAAACACAGCCGCAAGCCTACACTGCATTGTGGGGACATTTAGTAGTGAGGACGTATTCCACCCGTCCATCTGCATACCGTTGGTAGAGATTTCCCTTTCCGTCCATCAATGTCGTATACTCCATGGACGGGACGGGTTCCCTGCTGCGCACTGCTTTCCTGCACAAGGCGTCGAACTCCTTTGTGCTCAATGATAGAATATCAGGCGTATCAGCCGCCATAAGTATGACCACTCCTTTCCGTCGCGCTCTAAGACTCTAATGATAATTATATCAAACATGGGACGCTGGAGTCAACCGGGGCAGAAAAACAAGCCCCTTCTGCCCGTCTAGGCAGAAGGGGATGGAGAAAGGTTGAGAAAGAAGGTGATGTAGATGTAATGTAGAAGAAAACTGCTCAGCGGATGCCGTAAAAATCCATCAGGGTACTCCGCGCATCAATGTCCAAGGCAGCACGGTGGAAATCCAGGATGCGGCCATCCTCGCCGAGATGGAGAGCCAGCCTGACCATCGGGTCACGCAGGTGCTCGGCCTTCATGAACTGCTCCGGCATATAGAGAGTATACTCGCGCATGAGCTGGGACCTCTGCTCATCGGTGACGGCTGCGGAAAGAACGCAGTCCGCGAACCGGACGATGGGGGTCATCCTGAACCTATCGAACAACTCTGCGGGACTGCAGCTGTCATACTCCTCGAAGGAAGACAGACTGACTGCGCAGCCATCCCCCTCATCGAGACAGGCTACCACGAGGTCACCCTTGCCGGTCCCGAGCATCGCATAGTCAGCAACCTCGAAGTGAAGGGCCTCGCCATCGGGCAGCTTTCCCTCGACATTGAAGAGCTGCATGAGGCAGTCGTTCTCCGCTTTCTCTCCCCCATAGGAACGGTATGCGATGGGGTTGTAGTTCGTGCAGGTCCAGGAGATTTGGTCCAGAGTTGTGAGAGCAGTGGCCTGGTCAAGCAGGTGGAAAAAATGATTCGCATTAACCATTGTTCTTTTTATGCCGGAACACTGCCGGCATACCTCCTTTGCGTAAAAAATATTAAATTGTTGGATGTGTGATACCGCTGCGCCATCTATGCATTTCTTCGTCCTTTCCATATGTATTTTTAGCAGCAGTGTCACGAGTGGTTGCGCCTAGGTCGGCGTCCTCTGTGTTCACACGGATTTGACCAATGTACTCCGTGTTATTATTGTTATATGCGAACAGTGTCGAAATTATCGAATAGGCTAACAAATTTTTTATAATTTTTTGAAGGAAAGTCGCCTGACTTTTATTGCCTCCAACTGAGTATTTAATATAAAATACTGGCCTATTAGGAATAGGCAAAAAAGCAGCCCTGATGCATCATCAGGGCTGCACCAAGTTTATTGCCGTCTGATGCCGGCAGATTTCCGGCAGAACGCAGGCGGGCCTTATTTCTGGCTCCCGCCTGGTGGTCATTTCGTCCTAACTGCTGCCATCTTCTTCAAGACCGCGCAGGGCGTCGTTCTCCACAGCGACTATATCCTGGAGTGGGATTTTTCTCTTGTCCTTAAAGACAAGTACGCCCTCAATGGGGTCTACCCGCTTGACGCGGCCCCGGGTCCAAACATATTCTCCACCCGTCTTCTTAGCGTCTGGGAGGAAATACTGGATGCACACCTCCGGTTCCTCCGCGCTGTGCTCGGACAGGATGCGCAGCTTTTCGTTGAGTTCCTCGATGACGGCCACGTCCAACTCGATTTGGTCGTCGGTGAATCGTGCCGCCTCCTGGACAGCATCGTCGTACCCAACCAGCGCGGCGAATGGCGCAAACTGCGCGGCGCGGGCTGCACGGGGCATCCGGGCATGATACTTCGGGTTAGGATGCGGCAAATCAATGATATCCGCATATGGATTGTCCGCCCTTTGTTCACCCATACTGCTCTCCTTTCCCAGACTGCCGATTTTTAGGCTTTGTGTCCGCCAATCTGTTTATTCCTCTCCCGAGCAGTTGCTCCCTCAACAAGATTCGTGCCCTTCAGGATGGCGTTCTTTCCAAATTTCGCACGGATGGCCAGCATAGCCTGCTGCTTGCGCTTCTCCTTCTCAGCCGCCTCCTGCTCGGCCCTGCGCTGCTCTTCGGCGGCGGAATAATCTGTGAAGAGGTCCATCTGCTCCGCCACCGGCTCCGGAGCATCCGCCTCCCGAACCGCGTGATTAGCCACCACGTACATCCTGCGCACCAGCAGGTCCGGCTGCACGATGCGGTCGTACAGCTCTCTCACGGCTTCTGTGATGGCCTTTGAGGATGCTGTGTACCTGGGCAGATTGATGGAGCCGTGCGCGGGCTTCGGCAGTTCCCGGCCATAGTGGTCTTTCCGGACTGGGCCGTGGTACTTAGCGCGCAGGTCCGGGTCTGTCATACACTGGATGTCATAGCCCACAGTGAGGACGATTTGGTCTGTCACAAGTCCCTTCTCTACCAAATCCAGGCTCAACATGTCCGCCATCTCCCAGACGACCAGACGGCCCATCTCGAAGCTGTAAGCCTCCTGGAGCACCTGGCCGGAACTGATGCTGTTGGAATCCGGCTGATACGCTTTGATGTCGGACATCGTCGTAGGCTCATAGCCCCATGCGTGGTCGACCAGTAACTCTGTGTTCACCCCGAACATCTTATAAAGTCCGTTCTCGTCCGTGAGTGACCGGCGGGCGATGTCTCCCATGGTGTACATACCGGCAGCTTCTAATCTGCGGGCATACCCCTTGCCCACTCGCCAAAAGTCTGTGAGAGGGCGGTGGGTCCAGAGTTTCTGGCGATAACCCATCTCATCCAGCTCGGCGATGCGCACGCCGTCTTTGTCCGGCTGGATGTGCTTCGCCTCGATGTCCATAGCGATTTTGGCCAAATACAGATTAGAGCCGATTCCGGCGGTAGCCGTAATACCCGTTTGCTTCAGGACCGCCTGTATCATCCGCATGGCCAGCTCATGGGCAGTACAGTGATACATATCCAGGTAGTTGGTGGCGTCGATGAACACCTCGTCAATGGAGTAGGCGTAGATATCCTCTGGCGCCACGAAACGCAGGTACGTCTGATAGATTTCCGTGCTTTTCTTCATGTAGTGGGCCATCTGCGGCGGCGCCACGATATAGGAAACAGCAAGGGAAGGATTCTTGGCAAGCTCCCTCGCATCGCTGGACTCACCAACGAAAACGCGGCCGGGAGCTCTCCGGAGGCGGTCCGCGTTGACCTCTTTGACACGCTGGACAACCTCAAAAAGGCGGGCCCGCCCGGGGATGCCGTAGGCTTTGAGCGAGGGCGACACGGCCAGGCAGATGGTCTTCTCAGTCCTAGTGGGGTCAGCGACGACGAGGTTTGTAGTGAGGGGGTCCAGACCGCGCTCGACACATTCGGAACTCGCATAATAGGACTTGAGGTCAATTCCGTAGTATACGCGATGTCTTTGTTCCTTCATCCAGAGTTTCCTCCCCTCACGACAAATATAATGAATCGCAGTTGTAGTATGGAATATGCCACCCTTGGGGGAGGGTGGCATATTAACGTATCACTGCGGTCTAGGCTGCTTGAGCCAGGTTTCATCAAGTTGTTTGCCTGCAAAATAACGCATGGTCGGCACGATGGGGAGCCCCTCCACGGTGTCATAATCGAAACTGGACCAGCAGTCCCCCAGTTTGGAGATGGCCCCAAGCACATCACTGATGTCCTTCTGGCGCATTTCCCCGGAATCGACCGGTGTCAGCTTGCCGTCGGTACACTCAAAAACCTTCACAGCTCGCACATCATCCGGCGGAAATCCAATAAGTTCGATTCCTTTGACATCTATGCCAAGGACTTTGCCCTCTTGATAGGCAGCCAAAAGCGTATCTACTTGCACGGTATCAACCTCCTCTTTTTCTATAGTATAACACCATTAGTGGTTCTGTGCAAGCATAATCCCCATATATGGCACGGCGACAGCATTTAAAAATGCTGTACAGTATTGAACATCACATACCCGAGATGCTATTTCTAATACATGCGCTTGTGTTGTATAGTTATTCTCAAAACAACCAATTTGTTCATTTTTATAACTTTTGTAACAAAAACGGATTCGAATTGAATTCCGGTGAAATCCGTGTGCGAAATGCCTCTACCGGGCTTGAAAACCAATACAAGCCCCTTTGATTCGCCCTAATTCACCCCTTTTCGCCTAATTAACGTCAAAATCAGACTTTTAGGCGAAGAGGGATTTTGTATATTATATACGTTTTAGGAGAGGCTTTGTGCAAATTGACCAATACACCCTGAAAACGGTCTCAAAATGGGCTAAAATTGGTAATAATCCTATTAGCATAGTAGGCTGTTAGCCCACGGAAAAACCCACGGAAAAGCCCACGGAGTTGCCCACGGAAAAGCCCACGGAAAAGCCCACGGAACACCATTTTTGTGCATATTGACGATAAAATCGAATGTTCCGAAAATTGGTAAATTATTGACAGCTCGAATTCCTCTCCAGCTGCCACCAGAAGAACCCTGACACCCGACGTTCCCGGGCATTTTTCTTTTGGAGAGCCAGCCCAGTCCGCATAGGAGCGTAGAAAAGGACCGCCCCTGCAGGGGCGGTCCAGAATCCTATTGACCGGCGGGCGGCCGCTTCAGGGTGCGGAGAGAAGGGCTCCCGATACCATTCTCCAGATGACTATCGTCGGCATTGGCAAGGCCGGTGTCCTCGGAGAACTGCTGGGGCAGGGCCATCTCCTCCCCGCCTTCCGCGATGGCACGCATGATTTGGCGCTCCAGGGCCTGGGCCTCCCACTCGGCCCTGAATACAGGGTCTTCCATCTGCTCGGCCAGTGTTTCACGAAAACTCTTTCCCATAGCCATTCCTCCTGCATTGCAAAGAAACCAACCCGCTCTCTATGCCTATGATACCATACCGTCAGCATCTTTTCAAGGGGAGAGCCGAAGGCCGCTCATTGGAATATTCGGAATCTATTTTCTCCGCCAGCTCCAGCAAATCAAGCAGTAGAGGTTCAAGCATAGCCAATTTCTCTGGTGGCAGCGATGCAAATCGGCTTAGAATATGATTTATATGTTCCGCGCTGCTCACGCCGAAAAGCAATTCATCGCTGCTGATGTCCATCTTCTCGCAGATACGTTTGAGAGACGAAACGGAAAGGCCAACACTCCCACATTCCACGTCAGATACATTCTTTGGAGCCAACGAAACCAATTCTCCTAGCTGTTCTTGGGTAAGATTGGCGCGTTCACGCGCCATACGGAGCTGGTTCCCCACAAATACGTTGATGTCCTTCTTCACACATATGCCCTCATCATTCCCAGGAAAATGATTATCTTTATCCTGCTGTTAGCTCCAGTTTATGATGTTAACAGCTTGACAACAACCTGGTAATAGCAGTAAAATTGTACTGTTATTGGCAGGACATTTGTTCAAACCTCTGCTCGTACTCCTCTTCTCCCCAAAAGCGACATGCAGGTACCTTTCCTGTCCACGTGGGGCAGCGAGTTGAAAGAAGCCACACCGCTGATGTGGATTATAGAGGCTCTGAAAAAAATGTATCCTGGTGCGGTTGCTAGGTCAGGGGAGTAGAATCAACGAGCTTGCGCCGGACGAGCTGCGGGAGCATTGGCTCCGCAAGGCGAGCGGCATAACAGAGAGCATTTTAACAGCTTGACTGGGTTCCCCGGAATAGGCGCCCCAGGAACGGGAGGCAGGCCGCCGACGGGCGGAGAAAGACAGAACCTATGAAACCTATGGATGAGAACGAGTTTCCGCCTGAGTTGGAACGGATTTTGGGTGCGTTGCAGGAGTGGGAGGAACCGGCACCTGGAGTTTACTATTTTTCTGTTAAGGATTCAGGAGAATACTATGCGGTACACAAAGGAAGCGGCAGCATTTCCATGGAGGCGAAAGCCTATGGAAGGTCTCTGGCTGATTGCCCAGATTGGCTGCTGTATCCCTTTACTGAGGACCGCAGCGGCTGGCGCATCATTCAGTACGAGCTCCTATGGAAGCAAACAGATTCCAAACCTCCCGAAGATGGTTACAGTCCTCTTCTGGATGCTGCGCTATTCGCGGCTGAATACCATCCTGAGTATTTCGGGGCCTACCCTGTGCCTCGCCACACGCCGAGTGGAGTCATGACTCGTTATCAGGCTCTCGCCAACGGCATATATTGGCTGGACACCGATAGGCGAGCCCGCTTCCTCGCCGTCTGCTTCCCGATTTGGTCCACGGAGTTAGACACAGACTTCCTGCGTCACCTCGGGATGCAGTCGGAGTACGATTTGCAGCACGGAATAGAGCGGACATACGGTTATATGTTTTACACCGAGCGAATCTGCTGTGTTCCTCTTTACGTCCTGCTCAGAACAAGGAAGGCCTGGGAGACAACTGGCATTATCGATAAGTCTGCCCTGATGAACGCAATATGGGAGAATTGTCCGGAGTATGCCGCGTCGAACAACGCGAGAGAACAGTCCGGCCTTAACGATGGATTCGCCCAGCTGGTAAACGCTTTCGGTGTACCGGCAGAAGCAGCCATTGATTCCGAGAATATGATAGTGCTGACACCGGGAGCGGGAACGGATTTCCTGCATATGGACAAACGGCCGATGCAAATTATCTGGTAATATATGTGGGGGAACCTACGGCTGTCAGGCAGTATTGCCTGTGGAATGATGGTAAAAAAAGGCATGAGAGGATGGGTGTCAATATGAAAAAAGACTCATTGGAAAGCTACCGGGAGAAACTACAGCTACTCGTAGATAGCTGCCATGGCGTTGAAATGGTGTATAAGGATGAGATTGAACTGCGTAGTCAGGCTGACCCGTGGCTTGGTCACTTCTGGAAAGAAGGAGCATCCTACGGTGCATTCTTCTACTTCCTACGCGCTTTGGACGAGGCTGAACACGAAATCCACCATTCCGTTATGGCAAAGGTCAGGAAGGAAATTGCCGATAGGCATCTTCTCCCTCAGGATTACATTGACGCAGCCAGAGCTCTTCTGGCGGACTTAGGATATTCTGTGGGGCCGTAGGACAAGAGCAGGGGGATGCGGCGGAGCCGCATCCCCCTGCTGGGTCTATCTCTGTATGTGTGTGTGCCATTTGAATGCGCGGGACATATCCAAAGACCTATCAGCGGTCTTCAATCGAGCGGGCCAGTTGACCTTGGGTAGTTTATTGGGTATATTTTATGAGGAAGATAAGAATGTGGTTCAGGAGGATACAAAATGAAGAAGTATACTTTTTCAGACTTTCTAATGTGGGACGAAAGCAATAGTATCGAGCTCATTGACGGAGAGATATTCAAGATGACGCCGCCTTCACGAATCCATCAGAAAATCAGTATGGAGCTGTGCCGCCAGCTCTCAAACTATCTGAAGGGAAGAACCTGTCAGGTTTATGCGGCACCATTCGCTGTAAGGCTCTTCGAGTAGGATGGTGATGCCCCTGAGGACGTAGATACAGTGGTGCAACCGGATATCTCTGTGATATGCGACCCACGGAAGCTGGATGACTCTGGCTGCAAAGGCGCGCCGGATACGATAATTGAGATTATTTCGCCCTCCAACAGAAGATACGACCGGATTGTAAAAATGCACTTATACCGGCGAGCAGGTGTCAAAGAATATTGGGTCGTTAATCCCGAGGAGCCGACGGTCCAGGTGAATCTCCTTGACAATGGCTATATGGTTGCCATTGAGGAATACGGGAAAGGCCAAACTGTCAAGGTAGTATCATTGGAAGACTGCACCATTGATTTGTCTGACGTTTTTACGGATAAGTCTTAATCGAAGTCGAACAGGTACACATCTGGATAAACGCCCGCATTCTCCAGAGCCTCCAGGAACTCCTCCTTGTCCATGGAGTCCAGCTCCCACTCCTCATATCCGGCCTCGCTCAGGAGCTTCATGTCCTCTGCGGAAATGAAATCCCCTTTGATGAAGGTATCCTCAAACTCTTCTTCCACCTCGCCGACAGGGGTGAAACTGCCGCTCTGGGCCTGCTCCTGCCTCTGAATCTCTTCCGCCGCCGCAGCCAGTATCGCACCTTGTACAGCCGCTCGCGGGTACATCGTGCTCCCGTAGAGACTGCCGGTCGCAGCAATCTCATCAGGAGTCTTTATATCCAGCGCACTCCGCTCTGTGGTGCCGGTAACATGGCCGGAGGCATCCCGATTCTTATAACCGCCTAGCAGCCTCTCATCACTGGACCCGATTTTCTTCCCTGACTTGTCGTAGTGATTGAATCCTCCGCCAAGGAACTTTTCTTCAGAGTGCCCGATAACATGACCTTTGTTGTCATAATTTGTATACCCACCGAACAGTTTGGGCCGGCTCTCCCCTATCTTGTGTCCCTTGCTGTCATAATGGTGAATCGTTCCAAAGAGGCCTTCTCGGCTGAATCCTCTGTTCTTGCCCATAGTCAGCTCCTCCATTCTATCAAATTTTCTTTCGAAACATAGATGTCTATTTGTCTCTCAACATCAGCTGGCCCTTCTCCATCGCGGTTGCCAGCATGAATTTCTTTGAAGCACCACTATCCGCCAGCCGCACCGTCACTACCGCCGTCTTCCCGGTCCCACGGAGCTCCGTCACCGTACCCTTCCCATACGCCTTGCTGTACACCTTGCTGCCCACCTGCACCAGTTCCGGCCGCTGGATGCCTCGGT
>CANRHK010000090.1 GCA_947630395.1 uncultured Oscillospiraceae bacterium | reverse complement strand
CGAGGAGGAGACCCAGCGGAAGGCCGGCCGGAAGCTCACCAAGCCCGAGGTGGAGCAGGAGATCGCCCGCCTGGAGAAGCAGATGAAAGAGGCGGCAAAGATGCTGGAGTTCGAGATCGCCGCCGCGTTGCGTGACCAAATCATCGAGCTGCGCGGGCAGTTGAAATAAAAACTGTTACAGGAGAGAGAAAATATGTCAGCTATCAAAGAAAAGCTCAACGGGCTGAAATGCCTCAATGCCCTCCAGCTCAAGTGTATTGCTATGTTCCTGATGCTCTGCGACCACGCCTGGGCCACCCTGGCGCCGGACCAGCTGTGGCTCACCGCCATCGGCCGCATCGCTTTCCCCATCTTTGCCTACCAGATCGCGGAGGGGTTCTTCCTGACCCATGACCGAAAGAAATACCTCAAGCGGATGTTCATTTTCGCCCTGATCTCCGAGATCCCCTTCAACCTCATGGCCGAGGGCGGCTTTTTGGCCCCCATGCACCAGAACGTCATGTTCACCTTCTGCGAGGCCCTGCTGGCGCTGATGTTCCTGGAGTGGGCCAAAAAGAAGGGCAAGGTGGCCTTTGTCATCGCCATCCCCGTGACGCTGATCGTGACCGCCGTGGCGGGCGTCTTCACCTTCGTGGACTATATGCACTATGGCGTCTGGACCGTGATCGTGTTCTACCTGTGCCGGGACCTGCCCTTCGGCTGGGTGGTGGAGCTGCTGAGCCTTTTCTACATCAACTGGGAGATGATCGGCGGACTGGTGTACCCCATGACGTTCTTCGGAAAGAGCTTCGAGCTCCCCGAGCAGGGGCTGGCGGTGCTGGCCCTGATCCCCATCTGGCTCTACAACGGCAAGCAGGGTCCCCACAGCAAAAAGATCCAGTACGCCTGCTACGCCTTCTACCCGGTCCACATGCTGGTGCTGTACCTGCTGGCGTGGGCGGTGTACTCCCTGGGATAACCCGCTGAGAAAAAGGAGGTTTCGCGATGGACGCTCCCCGCTCCAAGCTGCAAAAGGCGATCCTGGTCCTGCTGGCCGCGATGGCCGTATTGTTCGCCGTGCTCACCGCCGTCAGCCGGGGCCGCCCCGGTGTGTCCTTCCAGGACACCCTGCTCTACCCCTCCCGGGAGGGAGAGACGACGATCTATGCCGGCAAGGTCCACGGCGACCAGGTGACCGTGGCGGTGACCCCGGACGGTTCTGCTGCCGACGTGGACTTCACCGTGGAGGGCCGGTTCTCCCACCGCTGCCGGGTGACATACCCGGCGGGGACCGTCACCACGGCGTGGGGCGAGGCGCTGCCCCGGGTCGAGATCGTCCGGGACGGGGATGTCCTGTTCCGGGGCGGGTACGACGACTCGGAGGACAGCGCGTTCCCCCTTATTTCTGAGGACGGGACAGCGGAGATCGGCGGCGGCTTCTCCGTCGCCGGCGCCGACCCCTGGTACGGCTTCGACTTCGGCGCCTTGGACATCTTTTGTTTCGCCCGGGAACCGGCGCTGTCCCGGCGGGGGAGCTGGGCGGCCTGGGCCCTGGCGGCGCTGCTGCTGTCCGGTATGACAGCCTTGGATGTGGCGTTCCCCAAGGCTCTGTTCTACTGGCGGAACCACTGGACGGTCAAGGACCCGGAGCCCACGGACTTCTACCTCTCCATGCAGAAGCTGGGCTGGGTGGTCCTCGCCGCAACCATCCTGGGCCTCTATATCTGGGGCCTGACCATCATCGAATAATTTCAAAAACGGGAAGCGTGCTCTGTGAAAAAATACTTGTCCTACCTATACATCCTCTCCGCCGGGTCCCTGTGGGGCCTCATCGGTCTCTTTAACCGGAATCTCACCGCCGGGGGCCTCCCGGCAACGTCCATCGTCCTGGTGCGGAACCTGGGCGGGCTGGCGGTGCTGACCCTGGTGTTCCTCCTCACGGATCGGTCCGTATTCCGTGTGTCCCCCCGGCACCTGCCCTACTTCTTCGGCACCGGGGTTATCAGTGTGCTGTTCTTCACCCTGTGTTATTTCACCAGCCAGCAGGTCAGCTCCCTGGCAGTGGCGGCCATTCTGCTGTACACCGCCCCCACCTTCGTGGTGGTGCTGTCGGCCCTCCTCTGGAAAGATAAAATCACCAAAAAGAAGCTGGCGGCGCTGGTGATTACCTTCCTGGGCTGCTCCTTCGTCAGCGGCGTTTGGGGCGGCGGGCTGACGGTGACCCCACTGGGGTTTGCGCTGGGGATTGGAAGCGGGTTTTTCTACGGACTGTATTCGATTTTCGGCCGGTACGCCCTGGAGCACTACAAGCCCTTCACCGTCACCTTCTACACCTTCGTCTTCGCCGGGGCCGGGGCCCTGGTGGTCAGCTTCCACCCACAGGAGCTTGCGGTGCTGGGTTCTCCCAGGATGGCCCTGCTGGCGGTGGGGCTGGTGGTGGTGTCCACGGTGCTGCCCTACCTGCTCTACACCCGGGGACTGGCGGAGGTGGACAGCGGCAAGGCGTCCATTCTCGCCAGCATTGAGCCGGTGGTGGCCGCCATCGTGGGGATTCTGGCCTTCGGCGAGCCCATGAGCCCCATGGTGCTGCTGGGGCTGGGATGTATCCTGGCGTCGGTGTACATACTGAAATGAGGACAAGCCTATGGCAAAGAAAGACGACAAAACCAATGTGATGCGAATTCTGGAGCAAAAGGAGGTTCCCTACACCCCACACACCTACCCCCATGACGGCAGCACCGCCCCGGACGGGGAGACTGTGGCCCGGATGATTGGCCGGGACCCGGCGGCGGTGTTCAAGACGCTGGTGACCAGGGGCGCCTCCGGGGGGTATTACGTGTTTGACATCCCCGTGGCGGAGACGCTGGATCTGAAAAAGGCCGCGAAAGCGGTGGGGGAGAAATCCATCGTCATGCTCCCCGCCAAGGAGCTGCTGCCCCTCACCGGCTACGTCCACGGCGGCTGCTCTCCGGTAGGGATGAAGAAGCTCTTCCCCACGGTGTTTGACGAGACCTGCCTGCTCCAGGACACCATTCTGGTGTCCGCCGGGAGGATCGGGTATCAGATTGAAGTAAAACCCGCCGACCTCATGGCCCTGATCCGGGCGGAGACGGCGGATATAACCGTATTGGAATAAGGAGGAATGTCCTGTGACAGACCAATCCAGAGAGCTGATTGAGAAATACGAGGTCCGCAAGACCAAAGAGCAAAAGTCCGCTTTCCGGGCGTGGCTGTGCCAGACCTTGGAGGAGGCGGACTACCACCCAGCGGTGGAGAGCAAGGGCATGTCCCACAATGTGGTGGTGGGCGACCCGGACAGCGCCAGGGTCATCTTCACCGCCCACTACGACACCCAGGCCGTGCTGCCCATTCCCAACTTCATCACCCCGCGGAATATGGGGTGGTACCTGCTGTACCAGCTGGCGCTGGTGATCCCCATGTTTGTGCTGGCCTTTGGGACGGAATTCCTGGTGATCCTGCTGACCAGAAGCTGGCTGGGAGAGATGTCTGTAATCGCGGGGCTCGTGGCCGTCTATGCGGTGCTCATCGCCCTTCTCTGGCTGATGATGGCCGGGCCCGCCAACAAGCACACCATGAACGACAACACCAGCGGCGTTTTAACCCTGCTGGAGAGCGCCCTTGCCATGCCCGAGGAGGACCGGGGGAAGGTGTGCTTCGTGTTCTTCGACAATGAGGAACTGGGCATGCTGGGATCCGGTGCCTTTACCAAGGCCCACAAGGACGTGAAGCAGAACACGCTGAACATCAATTTCGACTGCGTGTCCGACGGGGACAGCATCCAGTTTTTCCCCGGCAAGGGCGCCAAGAAGGACGGGGCCGCCCTGGCGGAGATCGAGAAATACTTCCTGGGACAGGGGCAGAAGTCCGTGGAGGTCGTCCGGGGGTTCGGGTTCTATCCCTCCGACAACGCCATGTTCAAAAAGGGCGTGGGGGTCTGCGCCCTCCACTATAAAAAGCCCTTCGGCTGGTATATGAGCCGCATCCACACCAAGCGGGATACCGTGCTGGAGGAGGAGAACATCGAACTGCTGCGGGATGGCGTCCTGCGGATGGCGGCGGATGGGACCACCTAACCTTGGGTGCCGGGGGGCTTCCAGCCCCTCGGTGGATGGTAGGGACCTGCCGGTCCCTGCTGACCCTGGGTGACTTTTTGTGCGAACAAAAAGTCACCAAAAAATCGCCAGCCCTACGGGCTGGACCCCCTTTTTTCACAAAGGACACCTTGGGTGGTGGGGGGAACATGGGGCGCAGCACTTGTCACTGCCGGTTATTTTTCCTACTGCGTCCTGGCGCTCCGTGCTACTACGCGCGGGAAGGCTGGGTTCTGATCGGGCGAGAACAGATCGCGCTGCCTTTTGCGGAGCAGGACGCAGGCGGAGCAGCCGTTACATTTGCCGAAAGGGCTCCAGTTCTTTTTCTAGGCAAAGCCCCGCGTCCAGGCCCAGCAAAAAGGCGTGCTCCGCCCGGAGGCGGGCCAGGATATCCAGACAGTCCTCCAGATCAAACAGGTCGTCCCGGCTCACCGTCTGTTCCAGGCGGGCTTTTACCTCCGCCAGACGGGCTTGGGCGTCTTCGGCCACGCCGTCCCGCTCAAGGGGATATCGCTTCAGAAGCGTATCATAGAGGGCATAGGCACAGTGGAGCATAGTTAGCACCTCCAAAACCCGAAGTTTTATTGGATATTTTTAGTATATCACGAAGTTATATTAGTGTCAAGAGGAAAATTAAAATGGACGCAACAATGGAGACTTTTGGCCAACGGCTAAAGCTGCTTCGGAAAGAACGGCATATGACACAGAAAGAAATTGCCGAATTGCTCGGTAGAACAGACCGGCAAGTGCAAGCGTTGGAGGCAGGACGGGTAAACGTCCCCGGACTGACGTTAATCAAGCTGGCGGATTTTTTTGATGTGAGCATTGACTATCTAGTGGGGAGAAGCGAGGAACGCCGCCCGTAAACGCCCCGCGAGGCAGGCAGTGCGCACGAAGGGTACATGGCACCCCGAAACGTGGGACGCGCCGATGGATTTTTGCTGTGAGCCCCATGTGGACATACTGAAACAGCCGCTTCGCCTGATATACGGGACCCAGTGCGGTTTAGACCGGACAGGCCGAAGGGCGAGCGCAAAACAAATAAACAAATGATAGCGGTCCAGCCGCAGGCTGGCGCCTTTTTGGTGACTTTTTGTGCGCACAAAAAGTCACCCAGGGTCAGCAGAGACTAAAAGTCCCAACCATCCACCGAGGGGCTGGAAGCCCCCCAGAACAGACCAAATTCAAAGAGGAATCGTAACCATGCAGGATAAGATCTACATCAAAGGCGCACGGGAGAACAACTTAAAGAACGTGGACGTGGAGATCCCCCGGGACAAGCTGGTGGTCATCACCGGCCTCAGCGGGTCGGGGAAGTCCTCCCTGGCCTTCGACACCATCTATGCCGAGGGCCAGCGGCGGTACGTAGAGAGCCTCAGCTCCTACGCCCGGATGTTCCTGGGCCAGATGGAGAAGCCAGACGTGGACTACATCGACGGCCTCTCTCCCGCCATTTCCATTGACCAGAAGACCACCAGCAAGAACCCCCGGTCCACCGTGGGCACGGTGACGGAGATCTACGACTACCTCCGCCTGCTGTGGGCCCGGGTGGGCACCCCCCACTGCCCCGTCTGCGGCAGGGAGATCAAGCAGCAGACCATCGACCAGATCATTGATCAGATTCTGGAGCTGCCCGAGGGCACCCGCATCCAGGTCCTGGCCCCGGTGGTCCGGGGGCGGAAGGGCGAGTACGCCAAGGTGTTTGAGGACGCCCAGAAGTCGGGCTATATCCGGGCCAGGGTGGACGGCAACCTCTACGAGCTGGGCGAGGACGAGATCAAGCTGGACAAGAACAAGAAGCATAATATCGAGATCGTGGTGGACCGGCTGGTGGTCCGGCCCGACATCCGCCAGCGGCTGACTGACAGCGTGGAGACCGCCTCGGGCCTGGCTGGGGGCATCGTCATCGTGAACCTGCTGCGGGAGGAGCGGGACCTGCTGTTCTCCCAGAACTACGCCTGTGAGGACTGCGGCGTCAGCATTGAGGAGCTGACCCCCCGGATGTTCTCCTTCAACAACCCCTACGGCGCCTGCCCCGCCTGCACGGGCCTGGGCAGCCAGCTGAAAATTGACCCGGAGCTGATTGTCCCCGATCCCTCCCGGTCCATTCTGGAGGGGGCCATCCAGGCCACCGGCTGGAACAACATCCGGGGCGACGGCGTCAGCCGCATGTACTTCGACGCCCTGGCCAAGAAGTACCGCTTCAAGCTGACCACCCCCTGGCGGGAGCTCAGCAGCAAAGCCAGAGAGATCATCCTCTACGGCACCGGCGGGGAGAAGCTGGAGCTGATCTACGACCAGCCCCGGGGCAAGGGCGTGCTGCACCAGGCCTTTGAGGGCATCTGCAACAACCTGGAGCGCCGCTATCGGGAGACCCAGTCCGACGCCTCCCGCAAGGAGCTGGAGGAGAACATGAGCGAGTGCCCCTGCCCGGTCTGCAAGGGCAAGCGGCTGAAAATGGAGAGTCTGGCCGTCACCGTGGGGGGCAGCAGCATTTACGACTTCACCACCCTGCCGGTGTCCGAAGCCCTGCGGTTTGTGGATGGGCTGACTCTGACGAAAACCCAGCACCTGATCGCGGATCTGATTCTCAAGGAGATCCGATCCCGGCTGGGGTTCCTCAAGAGCGTGGGCCTGGAGTACCTGACTCTGAGCCGCAGCGCCGCCACCCTCTCCGGCGGCGAGAGCCAGCGGATCCGGCTGGCGACCCAGATCGGATCCTCCCTCATGGGGGTGCTGTATATCCTGGACGAGCCCTCCATCGGCCTCCACCAACGGGACAACGACAAACTGCTTCAGACCCTGCGGGATCTGCGGGATCAGGGCAACACCCTCATTGTGGTGGAGCATGACGAGGACACCATGCGCGCCGCCGACTACGTCATCGACGTGGGCCCCGGCGCGGGCGTCCATGGCGGGCACATTGTGGCCGCCGGCACCCCCGAGGAGGTGGCCGCCGACCCCAACTCTCTCACCGGCCAATATCTCAGCGGCAAGCGCTCCATCGCCGTGCCCAAAAAGCGGCGGAAGGGCAGCGGGAAGCGCCTCACTATCCGGGGCGCGGCGGAGAACAATCTCAAGAACATCGACGTGTCCATCCCCCTGGGCACCTTCACCTGCGTCACCGGCGTGTCCGGCAGCGGGAAATCCTCCCTGGTCAACGAGATCCTGTTTAAGCGTCTGGGGGCGGATTTGAACCGGATGAAGTGCCGCCCCGGCAAGCACAGCGGTATGGAGGGGGAGGAATACCTGGACAAGGTGGTGGGCATCGACCAGAGCCCCATCGGCCGGACGCCCCGCTCCAACCCGGCCACCTACACCGGCGTGTTCAACGACATCCGGGACCTGTTTGCCTCCACCCCGGAGGCCAAGGCCAGAGGCTACGGCTCGGGCCGGTTCAGCTTCAATGTCCGGGGCGGCCGGTGTGAGGCCTGCTCCGGCGACGGCCTCATCAAGATCGAGATGCACTTCCTGCCCGACATCTACGTGCCCTGCGAGGTCTGCAAGGGCAAGCGGTACAACCGGGAGACCCTGGAGGTCCGCTACAAGGGCAAGAACATCTATGAGTGCCTGGAGATGACCGCCGAGGAGGCAAAGGAGTTCTTCAAGCCCCTGCCCAAGATCGCCCATAAGATGGAGACCCTCTGCGACGTGGGCCTGGGGTATATCAAGGTGGGCCAGGCGTCCACCACACTGTCCGGCGGCGAGGCCCAGCGGGTGAAGCTGGCCACCGAACTGAGCCGGAGGAGCACCGGCAGCACCATCTATATTCTGGACGAGCCCACCACCGGCCTCCACACCGACGACGTGGGCAAGCTGCTGGAGGTCTTGCAGCGGCTGGTGGACGCGGGGAACACGGTGGTGGTGATCGAGCACAACCTGGATGTGATCAAGTGCGCGGACCACATCATCGATTTGGGCCCAGAGGGCGGCGACGGCGGCGGAAAGGTGGTCTGCACCGGCACGCCCGAGGAAGTAGCCGCCTGTGAGGCGAGCTACACGGGGCAGTATTTGAAAAAGGTTCTGCATTAATAAAGAGAAAGCCTAACGAGGTAACGGATGGATATTTTACTTTGGCTTACCAGCACCTTTGGCGGAGAGCTGTGTTTTACCATGCTGGTCTCCATGATTCCAGTGGTGGAGCTGCGGGGAGGCATTCCCTTCGGCGTGGCCCGTGGCCTGCCGGTGTGGGCGGCCTATCTGGCGGCGGTGGTGGGCAACATGCTGCCCGTGCCGTTCATTGTCATCTACATCCAGCGGATTTTCCTCTGGATGCGGCGGAAGCTGCCCCGGCTCAACCACTTGGTGGATAGACTTGAACGGAAGGCCCACCTGAAGGGGCAGAAGGTCTCCCGCTTCAAGTATCTGGGGCTGATGATCTTTGTGGCCATCCCCCTGCCGGGGACCGGGGCCTGGACGGGGGCACTGGCGGCGGCATTTCTGAACATGCCTCTCCGGAGGGCTATCCCCTCCATTTTTGCCGGTGTCGTCATCGCCGGCGCGGCCATCAGCATTCTGACTTACGGCGTGGCCAGCCTGATCTGACTGGCAAATCTCCCCTCCGGCGCATACAATGGCACAAACTATTGGAGAAACGGAGGCGTTTGGATGCAGCTGTGGCAGGACGGGCTGGTGGCCATGCTGGCCGCCGTGGGCCTGGCGTCGCTGATGTGGGCGGTCGTCAAGCTGGCGGCGTTCCCCGCCGGGAGGTGCCGCCGCCTGGCGGTGGCGGTGGTCCCCGCCGCCGGGGACGGTAGCGATCTGGAGGAGCAGATCCGCTTTCTGCTCCAGATCCGCGGGGAGCAGGGGATATTTGGGCGAATTCTTGTGGTGGACTGCGGACTCAGCGAGGAGGGCCGGCGGGCCGCAGGGCTTTTGGCGAAACATCAGGCGGTTGATGTTTGTCAAAAGGCGGATATCTGCCGGTACATAGCGTAGGGGGCCTCCGGCCCCCGCCGGGGTTGATTGGCACCTTGCAGGTGCAGGCGCACCCCCGGGGTACTTTTCCCCCGCGGGAAAAGTACCCAAAAGCGCGCTCAAGGGTTTCACCCTTGAGAATCCCAATTGATTGTTTGGTTTTGCGCTCGTCCTTTGGCCTGTCCGGTCTAAACCGAACTCGCTCCCGTGTATGAGGCGAAGCG
>CANRHK010000089.1 GCA_947630395.1 uncultured Oscillospiraceae bacterium | reverse complement strand
GACGAACATGGGGGTGTCGTCCTTGGAGGGGGCGGACATGACGACCTTCTTGGCGCCGGCGTCGATGTGGGCCTGGGACTTCTCCTTGGTCAGGAACAGGCCGGTGGACTCCACCACGTACTCGGCACCGATCTCGCCCCAGGGGATCTCGGCGGGGTTGCGCTTGGCATAGATGGGGATGGCCTTGCCGTTGATGACAATGCTGTCCTCGGTGGCGGAGACCTCGCCGGCAAAGGCGCCGTGCATGGTGTCGTACTTCAGCATATACGCCAGATAGTCGGCGGGACACAGATCGTTGATGCCGACGATCTCAATCTCGGGGTGGTTCACGCTGGCGCGGAAGACCATGCGGCCGATGCGGCCAAAACCATTGATACCAACTTTGATGCTCATGATGAAAAAACTCCTCTCAAAATTTAATTTGGGATTCTTGCCGTATTATACACCGGAGGATTTGAAATGAAAAGAACTTTTTTGTGAATTTTTTTCCCGTTCAAGAATTTGTTGTAATTTCGACAAATTTCTGGTATCATACCGGTAGGATTTCGGAAGGTTGCTGTGTCCGGACGCCGGACAGGCTGCCGTAAATTGCCAGTCCGCTTTTTTCCGGCTGTGCATAGACTATGTCGGGAGGTGCCGGTGGATGCCAGATAACGAGAAAAAACATGACGACGGTACGGGCGAGCTGCTAGAGCGGGTGTCCGCCCAGCTGCGGCTCTCCCTGGGGAATATTTACAGCGCCCTGGAGCGCCTGGCCCCGGCGGAGACCCGGGACGGCGACAGCAGGACGGATATGAACGCCGCCGTCCTGTGCCAGAGCTATTACCGCATTCTGCGGCTGACCAACAACCTGGCGGAGGCGGGGCGGCTCCGGGAACCCGCCGGCGCCAATGGAAAGCTTCGAAACGACGATATCGTGGGCCTGTGCCGGGAGGTGATGGAGCGGGCGGAGGGGCCGGCGAAGCTGCTGGGCCTGGAGCTGGACTTCGTCTGCGGCAAGAGCGGCCACATCATTTTCATGGACCCGGATCGCATCGAGCTGCTGCTGCTGAACCTGCTGTCCAACGCTTTCAAGTACACCCCCAAGGGGGGCCGTGTGGCGCTGGAGGTCCAGGTGGAAAAGCAGCGGGTGAATCTGATTGTCTCCGACACCGGCTGCGGGATTCCGGCGGAGATCCGGGAGGATGTCTTCGCCTGCTATCTCCGCCCGCCCCTGCTGGACGGAAGGCCCCACGGCCTGGGGCTGGGACTGCCCATCTGCCAGCGGATTGTCCGGGAGCACAGCGGCCAGATGCTGCTGACCGCCGGCGAGGGCGGCAGGGGCACCCGGGTTGTGGTGTCCCTGCCCAACCGGAGGAGCCGCGGGCAGCAGCTGCACGCCCTGGTGGTGCCCAGCGGCGGCTTCAACCGGACGCTGGTGGAGCTGTCGGACGCCCTGCCCAAGGAGGCGTTCACCCAGAAATACCTGGATTAGCGGCAATGTGCCGCAAGGAGACGCGATGGAAAACAGGAAGGTTCTCGTGGGCATGAGCGGCGGCGTGGACAGCGCCGCCGCCGCCGCGCTGCTCCAGGAGGCGGGCTATGAGCCCGTGGGCGGCACCCTGCACCTCTACGACAATGAGGACATCGGCCGCAGCCGGGATCGGGGCTGCTGCTCCCTGGAGGACGTGGAGGACGCCCGCAGCGTGGCCCACCGGCTGGGGATGGACTTCTATGTGTTCAACTTCAGCGAGCTGTTCCGGGAGAAGGTCATGGACGACTTTGTCTCCAGCTACCGTGCCGGCCGGACGCCCAACCCCTGCATCCAGTGCAACCGCCACATCAAATTCGACGCCCTCCTCCGCCGGGCGGACGAGCTGGAGATCCCCTACATCGCCACCGGGCACTACGCCCGGGTGGATTTTGACGGGGCGTCCGGCCGCTGGCGGCTCCTCCGGGGTCTGGACAGGCGGAAGGACCAGAGCTATGTCCTCTACCCCCTGACCCAGACCCAGCTGAGCCGTCTGCTGCTGCCGGTGGGGCGCTACGGCAAGGCGTCCATCCGGGCGCTGGCGGAGGCGCGGGGGCTGATCAACGCCCGCAAGCCGGACAGCCAGGATATCTGCTTTGTGCCCGATGGGGACTACCCCGCCTTTCTGCGGCGCTACGGTGGGGTTGAACTGATTCCAGGAGACTTTGTGGACAAGTCGGGGCGGGTGCTGGGCCGCCACCGGGGGCTGCCCTGCTACACCACCGGCCAGCGCCGGGGGCTGGGCGTCAGCGCGGACAGGCCGCTGTATGTCATCGGCAAGAACGCCGCCTCCAACACCGTGGTGCTGGGGGACGAGGCAGACCTGTACAGCCGCGCCGTCTGGGCGGAGGACTTCCACTGGGTGTCCCTGCCGCCCCAGGACGGCCCCGTCTCCGTCACCGCCAAGACCCGCTACAGCCAGAGCGAAGCCGCCGGCGTCCTGTACCCGGAGGAGAACGGCCTGGTCCGTCTGATCTTCGACCAGCCCCAGCGGGCGGTGACCCCCGGGCAGTCCCTGGTGGCCTACCGGGACGAGGCCGTGGTGGGCGGAGGCACCATCTGCCGGGCGGAGGCATAGAATACAGCAAAACCCGCCTCCGCTTGGAGACGGGCTGAAGCCGGAGTCCAGCGGGACCCGCTCAGCGGCTGCTGGCGGTCCATTCGGCCTCAAAGATCATATCATCCACATCGCCGGGGGGAAAGGGTCTCTCCATAAAGTGCCTCCTCTCTGTTTTCTCCATTCTATGCCGCTGCGGGGCGGCGGGTGCAGGTCCGGGGAGGAAGTTTTTGTATTTCAACCACTTTCGATGCGAAACTCCTTCTTGCATTTTTCCTTTCCATGTGCTATGGTGGCAGAGAAATTTGAAAGATTCTGCCGGGGGATGGGATTATGCCGGGACTGGGAACCGTGATCAACGTTGTGGCCATTGTGCTGGGCGGCGTGGCGGGGCTGCTCTTCGGGAGGCTGCTGAATGAGAACTGCCAGCACACCCTCACCGCCGCTTGCGGCATCAGCGTGCTCTTTATCGGTATCAGCGGCGCACTGGAGGGCTTGATGACCGTGGAGGGTGCCAGCCTCACCAGCGGGCGGGCCATGTTCGTGGTGGCCTGTCTGGCCCTGGGGGGCCTGGTGGGGGAGGTGCTGGATCTGGAGGGCAGGCTGGAGCGCTTCGGCCAGTGGCTGAAGGTGACGTCCGGTAGCGCCAAGGACACGTCCTTTGTGGAGGGCTTTGTCACCGCCTCCCTGACCGTGTGCATTGGCGCCATGGCCATCATCGGCGCCATTGAGGACGGCATCAACGGCGACTACTCTATCCTGGCCACCAAGGCGGTGCTGGATCTGGTGATCATCATGGTCATGTCCTGCTCCCTGGGCAAGGGCTGCATCTTCTCCGCCATCCCCGTGGGCGTCTTCCAGGGCACCGTCACCGCCCTGGCCCGGCTGGCCAAGCCGCTGATGACGGAGGCTGCCCTGGAGAATCTGTCCCTCATTGGCTCCATCCTCATCTTCTGCGTGGGGCTGAATCTGGTGTGGGGGAAGAAGGTCCGGGTGGCCAACCTGCTGCCGGCGGTGGTGCTGGCGGTGGTGCTGGCCTTTCTGCCCCTGGGGCTGTAATTTTGATTTCCGCTTAACAACAGAGGCCCCGCCGGTGGGAAAACCGGCGGGGCCTGCTTTTCTGTATGGCACTGTCAGCGGACGGCGATGGCCTCGATCTCCACCAGGGCGTCCTTGGGCAGGCGGGCCACCTCCACGGCGCTGCGGGCCGGGGGATCCGCCGGGAAGAAGGAGGCGTAGACCTCGTTCATGGCGGCGAAGTCGTTCATGTCCTTGAGGAACACGGTGGTCTTGACCACGTTCTCCATCCCCAGCCCGGCGGCAGCCAGTACCGCCTGGACGTTAACTAAAGACTGGCGGGTCTGCTCGGCGATGGTGTCCCCGGCAAAGGCGCCGGTGGCGGGGTCGATGGGCAGCTGGCCGGAGGTGATGACGATGGCGCCGCCGTCAACGCCCTGGGAGTAGGGGCCAATGGCCGCCGGGGCGGCGGAGGTGGCAAGAATTTTCTTCATGGGGAATATCCTCCTGTATTAGTAAGATGTGCCTCCATTGTACCAGCCCCGGGGCAAAAGATCAACCCTTGTGTCGCTGCGGAACGCCCCTGCGCGCAAAGGAGGAAATTGTGCTATGAGTACAAAACCGAAGGAAAAGTTTAGGCGTACATGCCATTTACAGAAGCCAAATCCGCGCTATAATGATATCAACAAAACAAAGAAGCGGTGCTCCTCCCGGACGCCGCCGACTGACAAATAGAGGAGGATTTTACCATGATGACTTACAAAGAGAGCAGGTCCTGGACCCGCGACTATCTCACCTATGCCTACAACCCCACGATGGAGCTCCGGCTGAGCTGCGGCATGGGCAGGACCTTTGCCCCCAAGGCGGAGAAGGCTTCCAATCACAGCTGGCGCAAGTTTTTCCTGGGCAAGTGATTGCCGGGTAACTGAATGGAGAAGAGCGAAGGCAGGGCCGTCCCGATGGGGCGGCCCTGCCGGGTTTTTGCGCTTAGGGCGCAGCGCCGGCGCGGGCGTGCCGCTGGATATCCCGGATGGCCAGGGCCACCTGGTAGGGGAACAGATCTTCCACCGTCTTCAGGGGGCTGTTCAGCAGGGCTTTCATCTTCTTAATGCGGTAGTTGACCGTGTTCCGGTGGAGGTAGAGGGCCCCGGCGGTGCGCTCCAGGCTGCGGTCGTTTTCAATATAGGCTTTCAGCAGCTCAATGTAGTCCCTCTCGCCCTCCAGTGGGGCCAGCAGCTCGTCGGCGTAGGCGTAGAGCACCTCCTCGTCCTTGACGGAGAAAAGGATCTTGTAGAAGCCCATGTCCTCAAAGTGGACGTAGGGCACGTCCCGGTACTCCGCCATCCGCATGGCGGTGCGGGCCCGCTGGAAGCTCCTGCTGATGCCGGCGGTGCCCGTCACCGCCTCGCCCACGCCGATGAAGAGGCTGTGGGCCTTGGCCTCCTCGCTGTAGAAGGTCAGGATCAGGTCCAACAGCTCCGGCAGCAGGCCGTCGTCCAGGTTGTTGGCCATCAGCAGCCGGCAGTCGTCCAGATTGACCACCGCGAATTTCATACGGGTGATGCCCCGGATGGTCTTGAAGCGGCGGAGGCGGTTGACAAAGGCGAACAGCCGCCCGTCCGTGTCCTGAAACTCCCCCTCTACGGGCCCCGTGCGGACCAGGATGACGATGAAGCTGCCCTCCAGATCGTAGAAACGGCCCAGCACCTGCCGGTACTCCTCCTCATTGCCCCGCCTGTAGACCGCGTCCAGCACGGCCTGAACGAAGATCTCGTTGTCGCTCCGCTCCTGAATGATGCGGGTGCAGAAGGTCTGGATCATCTCCGTCATGTGGATCTCCCAGGGCATGGCCAGCAGGGGGAAGTCCGCCCCGTCGCAGTAGTCCACCAGCGCCTGGGGCAGCGCCGGGACATACATGCCGGTGTTCACCACCAGCCCCGCCGCCCCCCGCTCCACCAGCTGCCGGACCATGGACAGAAGCCAGTCCGGATCTGTGGCCGCCTTGATGCCCGTGGTGACCGCCAGCTCCGATCCGCTGAAATAGGGGATGATGTAGTCGTCCTCCAGCACATACACCCAGGTGACGGCGTTGCGGAAGCCGTTCCTCCCGGCGGCCAGCCTCAGGCGGAATGGGTTGTCGTTTTCGCTGCACAGCGTTTTCAGCGTCATGGACATGGCGGATACCTCCCTGCGGATATTTCCTGACTGCTGTCAGTCTACCACAAAATCCGC
This sequence comes from uncultured Oscillospiraceae bacterium, assembly GCA_947630395.1. Classification (GTDB taxonomy): domain Bacteria; phylum Bacillota; class Clostridia; order Oscillospirales; family Oscillospiraceae; genus Pelethomonas. The sequence continues at coordinate 3,556 of CANRHK010000089.1, read as the reverse complement.
CGCCGCGCTACCGTCAGATGCGGAACCCCAAAATTTTTCACGGTTTTTCGATTGCCAAAAATATTTTTCCCATGCCCCCTTTACAGCCCTCCCCCCGGGATGGTATGATAGGAGCATAGTCCGAAACATCCCGAAACAGAAAGAGTGATGACTATGGACCGCGCCAGCGGCGTCCTTTTGCCTATCTCCGCTCTCCCCTCCCCCTACGGCATCGGCACCCTGGGCCGGGAGGCCTACGCTTTCGCCGATTTCCTCAAGGCCGCCGGTCAGAAGTACTGGCAGTTGCTGCCCCTGGGCCCCACCAGCTATGGGGACAGCCCCTACCAGAGCTTCTCCACCTTCGCCGGCAACCCCTACTTCATCGACCTGGATCTCCTCGTCCGGGACGGACTCCTGGAGCAGTCCGAGGTGGACGGGGCCGACTGGGGCGGCAACCCCCGCTATGTGGACTACGGACGGATCTACAGCGCCCGTTTCCCTGTCCTTCGGAAGGCCTTTGCCAGGGGCTACGAGCGGGACAGGGCCAAGGTGGAGCGGTTCGCCGCTGAGAACGCCTGGCTGCCCAACTACGCCCTCTACATGGCGGTGAAGAACCGCTTCGGCATGAAGAGCTGGCTGGACTGGCCGGACGACGGCATCCGCCTGCGGAAGCCCGAGGCGGTGGATCGCTACCGGGAGGAATTGAAGGAGGACGTGGCCTTCTTCTCCTACCTTCAGTACATATTCTTCCGGCAGTGGGAGGCACTGCGGAGCTATATTCACAGCCTGGGCATCAAGCTGATCGGTGATCTGCCCATCTACGTGGCCATGGATTCCGCCGACGTGTGGGCGGAGCCCCAGTTTTTCCAGCTCAGCGAGGACAGGAAGCCCACCGAGGTCTCCGGCGTGCCCCCGGACTACTTCTCCGCCGACGGCCAGCTGTGGGGCAATCCCCTCTACGACTACGACGCCATGCAGAAGGACGGCTTCGGCTGGTGGATCCGCCGGGTGGCGGGCGCGGGGCGGCTGTTCGACGTGATCCGCATCGACCACTTCCGGGGCATGGAGAGCTACTGGGCGGTGCCCTACGGGGAGACCACCGCCAAAAACGGCCGCTGGCGCAAGGGCCCGGGTATGGCCCTGGTGGGCGCTCTCACGGCCTGGTTCCACGATCTGAGCTTTATCGCCGAGGACCTGGGCTTCCTGACCCCGGCGGTGCAGGAGCTCCTCGCCGCCTCCGGCCTGCCCGGCATGAAAGTGCTGGAGTTCGCCTTTGACGCCCGGGAGCCCAGCAACTACCTGCCCCACACCTACGACAGGCACTGCGTTTGCTACGTGGGCACCCACGACAACGAGACGGTCATGCAGTGGCGGGAGTGCGCGGACAAGGCCAACGTGACCATGGCCAGGAAGTACCTGGGCCTCAGCGAGGCCGAGGGCTTCCACTGGGGCATGATCCGGGGCGGCATGTCCAGCGTGGCGGACACCTTTGTGGTGCAGATGCAGGACTGCCTGGGCCTGGGGGCCGAGGGCCGGATGAACACCCCCGGCCGGGCCGACGGCAACTGGCGGTGGCGGCTGCTGCCCCACGAGGCCAGCCCCGCCCTGGCTAAAAAGCTGTACCAGTACACCAAGATGTACGGGAGAACCAAGTGAGCGTACTTCATCGATGCAAGAACACCCCGGGAGCGGCCGCTCCCGGGGTGTTCTGCCGCTTTCGGTACTCTTTACGGGGATCTCGCCCCTCTTTTTGAGAAAAATTGAAAATGACATTTCAGAAATCAAGAGATAAACAGAGAAATCAAGAGATATTAAGAGTATTCTACCAGCTAAATTAAAATGGTGTTGACAAAAGAAACCGCCTGTGGTATAAATAATATTGCTCGCGTCCGGCGCTGTGCCGGATTTTGGGCAGAAATTCAGGCTTCCTTCGATGACGAGACCGCAGGAGCGGTCTCCTGCGCTTCCGTAATCGAAGGAAAGAGATAAGGAGAAATGCAGCATGTCCACTTTCATGGCAAACAAGGGCAACATCGTCCGCAAGTGGTACGTGGTGGATGCCGCCGGCAAGCCCCTGGGCCAGACCGCCGTCATCGTCGCCGACCTGCTCCGCGGCAAGCGCAAGCCCACCTACACCCCCCATGCCGACTGCGGTGACAACGTCATCGTCATCAACGCCGGCAAGGCCACCCTCTCCGGCAAGAAGCTGGAGCAGAAAATGTACCGTACCCACTCCGGCTGGGTGGGCGGCCTCAAGGAGACCAGCTACAAGGATATGATGGCCAAGAAACCCGAACTGGCCATGCGCGTGGCCGTCCGCGGCATGATGCCCCGGAACGTCATCACCAAGGATTCCCTCAAGCGCCTGCACATCTATGCCGGCGACACCCATGAGCATCAGGCCCAGAAGCCCGAGTTCTACACCGCTGAATAAGGAGGCAGAGGAATATGTATCAGTCCAAGAAACCCTATCTGTACGGCACCGGCCGGAGAAAGTCCTCTGTCGCCCGCGTCCAGGTCTACCCCGGCGGCACTGGCTCTATCACCATCAACGGCCGCGATATCGAGGAGTACTTCGGCCTTGACACCCTGAAGATGATCGTCCGTCAGCCCCTGGTGGCTACTGCCAGCGAGGGCAAGGTGGACATCGTGGCCACCGTCACCGGCGGCGGCGTCAGCGGCCAGGCCGGCGCACTGCGCCACGGCATCTCCCGCGCCCTGCTCCAGGCCGGCGAGGAGAACCGCCCCATCCTGAAGAAGGCCGGTTACCTCACCCGCGACCCGCGCATGAAGGAGCGCAAGAAGTACGGCCTCAAAGCCGCACGTCGTGCGCCGCAGTTCAGCAAGCGTTAACAGAGCGGAGAAATTCAATCAAAGCACTTCAAAAGCCCCGAAAGCAAGCCGTTTTCGGGGTTTTTCTATAACCTTTTCCGCTGATTTAGTTTCACTGATTTTTGCCGGTTTTGAGCGAATTTGACCCTGTTTCTATGTGATAATAATGGGGCAACCGGCCTTTTTTCACCCCTAATGTGATAATAAATGGGGCAACCAAGAGCGAAAATCGAAGCGTTTTCGGACGGCATTTTCTTTCCTGCTCACCGCTTGATTTTTCCGAAAAATGATTTGATGGAGATGAGCTGATTTGACCGAATCTGACACAACGGAATATAGTTTATAAGCTGCTCCCATCTCAAAACTACATAACGACCATTTGACGAAAGCCGTTTATTCTGTAATGGGATAAGCGGCTTTTTTCGTTTCCCTACATAGCCGTCCGTTTCGCCGCGGGCGGCTAAATTTATATGGAAGGAGGAACCCACAATGGCGAAAACAAAGGTGATCGCGGTAGCCAATCAGAAAGGCGGCGTCGGGAAAAGCACCACGGTGTATAACCTGGGTGCTGGACTGGCGATGGATAGCAAGCGTATAGTGAAGGAGTACCCTCTCAACTTGAAAATCCATTGCCAGTCAAAGGAGGCATCGAACATGGCAAACAGAGTAAGACCCATCCGTAAGGAAATCTGCCTGACCGAGCAGGAGGCGCAGATCATCAAGATCAAAATGGCGGAGATTGGGA
>CANRHK010000088.1 GCA_947630395.1 uncultured Oscillospiraceae bacterium | reverse complement strand
CGTTTGTGGCCTGCATGACACCCTGGGATACCCAGAGGTCCCGCATTTTCGCGCCGGAGGGCGCGGCGCCCACTCTGACGGGTTCAAGCGGAGATGCGGGGAAAAATCCCGGCGGTCTGGTGTTCACGGCCGGCTTCAATGCCGGGGCCGGAGCCAAGGCGGGAGGGATTGGGTACAGCGAGGAGATCGCCCCAACGCTGAAAGCGGCCCAGAGCGGAAACATGATGCCCTCCGTCCTGTGCCTCAACGATCAGGGCGGGGCCAGAATGGCCTGTGGAGAGGACACATCCGGCACCCTCCGGGCTCAGGAGCACGGGCACCAGCCACTGGTCCTGTATGAGAACCACGGCATCGACGCACGGTACACCGGACCGCACGACGTGGCGCCCACCATGTCCGCCAGTTATGGGACCGGCGGAAATAATCTCCCCCTGGTCGCCTTTGAGGGGGATGAACCGGCGCTGTTCGCCCGCCGGCGGACAGACAGATTTCAGGAAAGAGATACCGCTTCCACGGAGAGCGCCCGGCAGCACAAGGACGCCACAGACCTGGTGCTTCCGACCAACGAGCCCGCCTGCCTCCTGATCAGAAGACTGCTGGCCGTAGAATGCGAGCGCTTGCAAGGGCTTCCGTCCGGTTGGACGGACCTGCCCGGCGCGTCCGACTCCGCACGGTACAAGGCGCTGGGGAACTCAGTCCCTGTGCCCTGTGTGGAGTATCTGCTGGGCGGTATCGTCAAGGTCGTGCGGGCAGGAATGTAGCCTTGTTGCTTATGCTTACTTTTCCGCAGCCTTTTCGTTGGTCTTGGTAATAGCTTTCTCCCCAGGCTCCCGGTATACTTTGCATTACAAAACAGAAGGGAGGACGGCAGAAAATGGAACCGAAAAAGAATCTCTGTGCGCAAGTGCCAGTCCCGCTGCATACCCGCGTCCGCGAGGAGCAGGAGAAGTCGGGCTTGACCCTTAGCCAATATGTGACACAAATTCTAACCGAATACTACGAAAAAGGAGAAAAAGCAGCGATGGAGAACACCGACATCAAAACCTTGGCCTTTCAGATCCCCGCGGAGCTCTTCCAGCGGCTCAAGGACCACCTGGCCAGGGAGTCCAGGCGGACCGGGAAGAAGGTCAGCCAGAAGGACTTCCTCCTGGACCTCATCACCAAAGCCTTGGACGAGGCGGATGCAGCCGTCCAGGAATAAGGACCGCCGGCCGGTGATCTCAAAACCGGCCGGCGCTATTTTCATCAGAAACGGAGGAGGAAACATGGAGCAAACATATCAAGAATATCAAGAAGTATATTTTTATTTGGACAGCCGGTACAGGCATGGTCACGGCTGGCTGTCTGACAAGGACACCGGGGACTTCCACGACGAGATCCACCGCCTCTTCACCGAAGCCGGTTGGGAGATCCGGGAGGACTCCCTGCGGGGTTCCGGCGCCTGCGACTCGGCATTCAAGGGGAAACAGGAGCTGTACCTCCATCCCATGATGTTTAGCGGAGTCCTGCTCCCGGAGGAGATCCCCGGGGTGGAGGAAGTTCTGCGCAACGCAAAAACCGTGGAGCTTCGGGAAACACGGACCTTCAAGACCTACCTGGACATGGATGATAGGGCATATGAAGCCCACCTGGCGTCCAGGCGGGACGAGATGACCGCCGCCATTCTGGAGGGATACCGCACCAAGCGCCGGAATTTGTTCGTGGCCGGGGACCAGTCCGGCCGGATCGCGAAGCCCTTCATCATCCCGCGGCTGGCATCCCGGAAACAGAGCGGCGATATGGCGGAGGAAATGATCGCCAGGCTGACCGGTGAGCTGATCGCGGAGGGGCGGATCATCACCGCCAACACCAAACACGGCGTGGGTTACCGCACCGCGCTCAAGCAGGAGTTGGCCCCGGCAGAGGAACAGCTGGCCGTGAGCGGGATGAGCGGACCACAATAGCCAGGGACCAGAAACTTTTCGTAAACTTCCGGTCCCTGTCTGACACATTACCCTATGAAGTTGAGAAATTCAGCAGGGGTCATGATCACGGGGTGCTCCACGCCGGATTCCAAGAAATCCTTGTCCCCGGTTAGCAGCACATCCGCACCGGCTTCTATTGCGGCTCGCAAAATGGGACGGTCCTTTACATCCCGAATCTGTGCCTCTGCCGCAAGTTCACTCTCGGGAGTTTGTACCAATTCCAAGCTCATCAGTGCAATAGACAAAAATTGATTCAGCGCGGCGATGCGGTGGGGAAACTTCTTGTTGAAGATCCGTTTCAATTCATCCACGTTCTGTTCACAAATCAAGCCGCGATTGGGGGAGCACGTCGCCTTGATATAGGCAAGATAGGGCGTCCCATTGGCATTCAATGCCGCAGAGATCAGGACGTTGGTATCAATGAGGACCCTCATGCGCCGGTATCCTCGCTTCGAAGCTCGGTGACAAGCGCCATAATATCTTCTTCAGAAGTAAGACCCGCCCGTTCTGCCTCGCCGGCCATCTCACTCTGAAGCACCTGCATAGCGTAGACCGCAGAATTGACGATCCGTACCGTATTCCCCTCCACAATAAATGAAACCCGATCACCGCTGGCCACGCCGAGCACCTCGCGGACATCCTTCGGAATCGTGATCTGACCCTTGGCCATGACCTTCGCGTTATCAACAAAGGTATTCGTTTTCATCCGTTGCGCCCCCTTTTTCGAAAAGTAGGGATTTCCCTACTCATATTATACGCAAAGTGACATCAGAAATCAACTCTAAAATGAATAAGAAGATATGAAAAAGAACAATTCTCTGGAGGTGATCCACAATTTTTATCTATCCCGACAATTTAACGGCGAAGCCGAAGATGTGGCTGTGGGAGCTGCGGGACCTGGCGGCCGTCGGCATGGGGCTGCTGTTGTCCATCGTGGCCCTGGTGCAGTGGGGCTTCGTCCCGCCCCTGGTGGGAACGGCTCTGTACGCCTTCCTCAGCATCCGGGTGGAGGACGCCAACATCCTGGACTTCCTCCGCTGCGCGGTGTGCTTCCTCTTCCTGCGCCAGCAATTCTTCCTATGGAGGGATCCCAATGAAAATGACTAAAAAACAGAAGAAAGCCCTGCGGCGGCTCCAGTCCACCCGGCAGCTCATGGGCATAGACCGGCTCACCGACCACGGCGTCATCACCGCCAGCGGAGAGCTGGTCTTTTTCCTTGTCAACCCCAGCAACCTGTCCGTCCTGTCCCCGGAGGGGGTCCGGGACCGGGTCCGCTCCCTGGCCGGCCTGCTCCGAGGCGTCAATGCCATGGAGCTTCTTACTCTCAACTCCCGGGAGTCCTTCCAGCCCAACCGGGACTACTACCGCCAGCGGATGGAGCGGGAGCCTCTCCCCGCAGTCCGGGAACTGCTGCGGCGGGACGCGGAGCACCTCTCCGCCCTCCAGTCCGCCGCCTCCTCCGTCCGGGAATTCGCCCTGGTGTTCCTGCTGGACCGAAAGATCAGCGACGTGACCACCCACCTGGGACAGCTGGAGAAATTCATCCGGGACCGGGGCTTCCAGGTCCGGCTGGCCGGGCGCCAGGACATCATGCGCCTGCTGGCCGTCTATTACCAGCAGAATGTTACCACCGAGTTCTATGAGGACGTGGACGGGGAGAGGTGGGTGAAGGACTGTGCTTAGCTTCAAAAAAGCCAAGAAAAAGAGGGGCAAGCGGGAGGCCCCGGCGGAAAGGCCCAAGACCTTCCTGGACCTCATCGCCCCCACCGCCGTCCGCTTCAACACGGACAGCTACATTCTGGGCAGCACCTACCGCTGTGTCATGGCGGTCCGGGACTACCCCTCTACCACGGAGGAGCTGGCCCTTCTGCGTCACCTGGGCGAGAAGAACGGCGTGACCCTCCATATCTATGTCCGGGTCGTCACCCCTACAGAGGAGCGGCAGATCCTGCAAAACGCCCGGAACCGGAACCGCCTGGAACGCAGCAACACCACCGACTACCAGCAGAGCGTGGCGGCGGAGGCCAACCTCCAGAATGTGGAGGCCCTCATCACCACCATGCACCAGGACCGGGAGCCGCTCATGCACTGCGCGGTGTTCATGGAGCTGGCGGCGTCGGACGGAGAGGGCCTGCGGCTGCTGCGGGACGAGGTGCTGGCGGAGCTGACCCGGGCCAGGATGAATGTGGACGGCATCCTCTTGCTCCAGCAGGACGGCTTCCGCTCCGCCAACCCGGCGGGCCGGAATATGTTCCGCACCCGATTCGAGCGGGTCCTGCCCGCGTCCTCTGTGGCCAACCTGTTCCCCCTGAACTACTCCGGCAAGACGGACCCCCAGGGCTTTTACATCGGCAAGGACAAGTACGGCAGCCACATCATCGTGGACCTGGACCGCCGGGCCGCAGACAAGACCAACGCCAGCGTCCTCATCCTGGGCAACTCCGGCCAGGGCAAGAGCTTCCTCCTGAAGCTGCTGCTGTGCAACATCCTGGAGTCCGGTAAGGGTCTGGTGTGCCTGGACCCGGAGCAGGAGCTGGAGACGCTGTGCGACAAACTGGGCGGCTGCTACACCGACATCATGACCGGGCAGTACCACATCAATCCCCTGGAGCCCAAGCTGTGGAATATGGATGACGGCGGGGAGCCCGGCAGTGAGGACCTCTTCTCCCCCGCCGCTTTCCGCCGCCACTCCCGGCTGAACCAGCACATCTCCTTCCTCAAGGACTTCTTCCGCAGCTACAAGGATTTCTCGGACCGGCACATCGACGTCATTGAGCTGATGCTGGAGCGGCTGTATGCCAGGTGGGGGATGAGGGAGCGGGCGGACTTCTCCGGCATGGCGCCCACGGATTTCCCCATCCTTTCGGACCTCTACGCCGTGATGGAGGACGCCTACCGGAACTATGACCGGGAGACGCACCCCCTCTACCCCAAGGAACTTTTGCAGGAGGTCCTCCTGGGCCTCCACTCCATGTGCGTGGGCGCGGAGAGCAAATTCTTCAACGGACACACCAACATCACCAGCTCCCGGTTCCTGGTCTTCGGTGTGAAGGACCTCATCCAGAGCGGCAGCACCAGCGTCCGCAACGCCATGCTGTTCAACATCCTCTCCTACCTCAGCGACAAGCTGCTGACCGAGGGAAACACCTTCGCCGCCCTGGATGAGCTATATTTGTTCCTCTCCAACCCCACAGCCATTGAGTACATCCGAAATTGCATGAAGCGGGTGCGGAAGAAGGACTCAGCCCTGCTGCTGGCCAGCCAGAACATCGAGGACTTCACCCAGCCGGGGATGGCGGAGATGACGCGGCCTCTGTTCGCCATCCCCACCCACCAGTTCCTGTTCAATGCCGGGGCCATTGACAAGCGCTTCTACATGGACAACCTCCAGGTGGAGGATTCGGAGTACGACCTCATCCGCCACGCGGTGAAGGGAGAGTGCCTGTACAAGTGCGGCAACGAGCGCCACCTGCTGGAGGTCAGGGCCCCGGAGTACAAGCAGGCGCTCTTCGGAGAGGAGGGAGGGCGGTGAACATCGTCTCCTATGGATGCGGCTCCAACAGCACCGCCATGCTCATCGGCCTGTACCGCCACGGTATTCCCGTGGACCTCATTCTCTTCGCAGACACCGGATGTGAACAGCCCCACACCTATGAATACCTGCCCATCATGGATAGCTGGCTGGTTTCCCACGGGATGCCGCAGATCACGGTAGTGGAATACACGGACAGCCATGGGGAGCGCCTGACGCTGGAGCAGGAATGTCTCCGCTCCCGGACGCTGCCCTCCCTGGCCTATGGCTACAAGAAGTGCTCCCTCAAGCACAAGATCGAGCCCCAGGACAAATTCTGCAACAACTGCCCGCCCTGCCGAGAGGTCTGGGCCAGGGGCGAGAGGGTGGTCAAGTTCATCGGTTACGACGCCGGAGAGGAGCGCCGGCGGACCAACGCCTATGCCCACGATATCCAGGACACCAAATACAAAAAGGAATATCCGCTCATGGACTGGGGCTGGGGACGGGACGAGTGTATTGCCGCCATCCAACAGGAGGGCCTGCCGGTGCCCGGCAAGTCCTCCTGTTTCTTCTGCCCCGCCATGAAACGCCGGGAGATCCGGACGCTGTACCATCAACACCGGGATCTCTATGAGAGAGCCATCGCCATCGAGGACAACGCCAAGCCCAACCTGCTGTCCGTCAAGGGACTGGGCCGGGATTGGTCCTGGAGAGACTTCGTGGAGGCGGACAAGGACCAACTGTCGATGTGCCATCTGTTCCCGGAGACAAATATGCCCTGCGGCTGCTTCGACGGAGAATGAACACAAAAATAAAAACGGAACGAGGAGAAACACACATGGACCCGATACTTTTTGACAACTGGACGCCGGACCCCCACGATCCGGCAAAGAAGCTCTATGCCGGACAGCGGACGGCGGCGGAGGTGTTTGAGGAACTGAGATACCGGCTGGAGAGCATGGGGTATCTCCCGGACGAATACCTCCTGCTGGACCAGCACTGGGAGAATGGCCGGGAGATTCCCTGGGACGCGGACATCTTCTGCACCGTGGACTACGGCGACAGCGAGGGCGTCTATCTGGACGCCTACCTCAAATGGCCCGAGAAGGGCGGGACCTCCGTCACCAAGAGTTTCTTCACCGGCAAGACCCTGGGAGAGAACGGGAACGACCTGGACCGGATGTTCCTGACCGCCTCCGCCATCACCAAGGCGTTCCACGGCGACAACTCTACGCATACCCGGTATATGAAGATAGACGGCGTGGAGGAGGACACTGGCGGCCGGGTGGTGCATCTCAGCCAGCGGGAGGAGAAGGTCCTCCTGGGCGCGCTGCTGGAGCGGCGGGAGCGGCAGGAGAACGCTATGAGCCAGACCGAGCAGCTCCTGCGGCGCATGACCGGCAGCATCACCGCCTACATGGACGCCGTGGGCCAGCATCCGCTGCATATCAGCGAGTACGACAAAGCTGTCCTTGCCGGAGTGTTTCGCCACCTCCGCCGCCACCTTGGACAGCACCAGCGGCTCACCGGTACCGGTGAACAGGCCGTGGGTCCCCACCATCTGCACGCGGGGCCGGTGGGCGATGTACTGGAGGTAGTTCTCCTTCTTGGCCATCTCGTCCCAATTCTCCTCCAGCGCCTGGGAGATGAACGCACTGGCGTTGGCACGGGTAGGCGACACCTGGTAGTCCCGGTACTCACGCATTCCTTTGGAGAGCGGAAACTCTCCGGCCAGCATCTGCACCATCTCCCGCTGCTTTTTCGTGGCGGGCCACCGGTCCTCCTCTATCCGCTCCACGCCGGGGCGGGTGGCCATGTAGCTGACATAGTTGTTGAGGTGGGAAGCGGCCCGGCCGCCGCCTCCCCTGATGTAGGGACACTTGAAAATGAGACGGGGCATGGCGCGTCACCAGCAGTGCGCTCAGCACATGACGGGACCGCCGGAGGGGTCCTGCCGGGGACTCCAACCGGGGTCCAGGTCGTAGTCCGCCTCGGCGGCCTGCTTGTCCCGCAGCTCCCAGAGGGCGTGTCCGATACCGATGGTTTCGCCGCCCTGTTCGGTCATCCACTGGTCCCGCAGCACCGCCAGCGGGGTCCGGAACCGCAGCAGGTACGCCAGGTCCCCGGCAGGCCAGTCATCCAGGTGTCCCACCAGTTGGTTATAGCAGAACCGCGTGGCGGCGATCTCCTCCGCCCTGTCGTAGACGGCAGAGCCGGGCAGGTCCCACATACCGCGGGCGTAATCATCCATCTCCTCGTTCACTTTTTGGAACAGGGCCTCCTCAGCAGCATGATACCCTGGTGCTCCAGTCCGTCGCACGGTTGCTGCACCACATGGGCCGGATCTTCCGGGAGCAGACGCCCGCGCCGCCCGGAGGTCTGGTCACACAGGTGGACAGCAAGCTCCGCCGCATCATCCGCGAAAAGAAAATGGCGCAGGGTCACAAACCGGATGACCATGCGCCGGAGATGAAAATGTAGGAGGTGGCACAGTTGCCAATCGCGAAAAAAGCCCCGCCGCTGCATCTGTGGTGGGTGCGGCACCCAGACTGTGGCCTCGCCATCGTGGACGCCCCCAACTGGGAGCTGGCCACCGTGGAGGCCGCCAAGTGGTGGAATGTCCCCTGGCGGGAGGTGGCCGCGCTCTGTGAGTGTGAGCGCCATGAGGAGGTCCCCCGCCATATCTGCATCCGGTGCGGTCGGGTGTTCAACGGGGACGGCCTCCGCTGTACCAAGTGTGAGATCGTGGAGCGGGACCGGGAACTGAACCGGAGAGCCAGAGCAAAGAAGTTCTACCAGACGATGATGCCAAGAAAGCAGAGCGGCATTTGAGCGTTACACGGGTTCAGCCGATGGGATTGGCCAGCGCATCCCGCTGCTCCGCCTGCTTGGCGGCGTTCCAATCCTCCGGGCAGCCGATGACAGCCCCGCCCATCTTCCGGAGCTCCCAGACGTTCCGCAGCACATAGCTCACGGTCACGCTGTCGCCGTCCACATCCAGATACAGCTTCTCAATGAGCCCGATGGGCACCTTCTCTGTGACAAGCCGGGCGTAGTAGTCCTGCTCCGCCTCTGTGAGAGTTCCATTCAGCATAACGATCTGCATTCCACAGTCCTCCCAAAACCAAAATCGCACCCATTATACACGGGCACAAATCAAAAATCAAGGAGGCAGACCATGCCATACATCCATTTCACCGATGAGCAGAAGCGCCGGGCCAACGGCGTGGACCTGGCGGAGTTCCTGCGCCGGCAGGGCGAGAGACTCATCCCCGCTGGCCGGGATATGCGTCTGGAGAGCGACCACAGCGTCACCGTCCGGGGCAGCCAGTGGTATGACCACGCCATGGAGCTGGGCGGCGGGGCTGTGTCCTTCCTCCAACAGCACTACGGCCTCAGCTATGTTGAGGCTGTCAGCCAACTGCTGGGCGGAGAGGGCGGAAGAATCTATGTCCCCGCCCAGGAGAAATCGAATGAGAAAAAAGAATTCGTCCTGCCGCCGGCCAGCCGGACCATGCGCCGGGTGTACGCCTACCTGCTGAAGCAGCGGTGTATCGACCGGGAAATCATCCACGCCTACGCCCACGATGGCCTGCTCTATGAGAGCCGCGAACCGTCCAGGGACGGCAGCAGGCAGTATCACAACGCCGTGTTCGTCGGGATAGACGGGCACGGCGTTGCCCGTCACGCCCATAAGCGGGGGCTGGCCTCAGACGGCTCCGGCTACCGCCGCAATGTCACCGGCAGCGACGCACGGTACAGTTTCCACCACATGGGGACCAGCGACCGGCTGTATGTGTTCGAGGCGCCTATCGACCTCTTGTCCTTCAACACTCTGTACCAGCGGGACTGGCAGGAGCACAGCTATGTGGCCCTCTGCGGCATCGGGTCCCAGGCTATGCGCTGGATGCTGGAG
>CANRHK010000087.1 GCA_947630395.1 uncultured Oscillospiraceae bacterium | reverse complement strand
TTCCTCTCCCCGGCCACCCGCCAGCGGGCGGAGATGGAGACTGTTGGGGATATGGCGGCGGTGGGCGGCTTTGTCCAGCATATGATGAACCAGATCCAGGTCCAGGCGGAATTCTTTTCGGACAGCTGGTTCCTCCTGGCGGTCTTCGGGGGCCTTTTCCTCTTTACCGGCTGGGTCCTCCTCCGCAAGGGGACGGCCCGGCGCTGGGTGGGGTTCTGGTGTGCCCTGGGGGCGGTGAGCCTGGTCCTCCTCCGGGTGGGGCAGGAGTCCCTGCTCCTGTGGGGCTATCTGGCGGTGATCGCCCTGACGGCCCTCCAGACGGCGGTATGGCTCTGGGCCGGGTATGAGGGGCCCGCCTTTCTGGTGCTGGCGGGGCTGGGATCCGCGGGGATTATCCTCTTCACCGTCAGCGGGGGAGAGAGGACCTTTCTGCCATTATGCCTCTGCCTGCTGGCCGCGCTGTCCTGGGCGGGGGCGATGCTGCTGGAGAAGCTGCCCAATGGGGCGGCATACGGCGGCGTGGTGACAGCCCTGAGCCTGCTGTCTTTCGCGGTCATCGGGGCTCAATTCCCCGGCTACTGGTATAACTACCAGTTGGACCGGCAGAACCAGCGGTCCATTGATCAGGCCGCCGAGACCGGCGCCGTGTACTATGATATGGCCTACGATCGCTCCTACACCTATGTGAAGCCCTTTGAGGATGGGTATTTTTACAGCAAATGGCTGGAATCCGCCGGGTTGGACGCGGATACGTGCCATATCTATTTCTACCGTGAGGGGCTGCCCAATGTGTATGCGGGCGGGGAGCGGACCGAGTCCCCGGCCATGTCGGGCAGCGGCGGCTGGCTGTTGCCCCTGCGGGGCGTTGTGGAGGCCTTGGGCGGCTCACTGGAGCTGGTCAATAACAGGGGAAGCGCCATCACCATCCACCTGGGAGGCCAGAAGTATGACTATGTGGCCAGGGGGAGCCAGGTCACCGTCCAGTGGACGGACAGCGGCGGCGAACACCAGGTGGAGGGAGAGCGGGCACAGGAGTACTACGCCGCCTGCGTCTCCGAGGAGATCTACACCCAGGCCTTTGGCCTGGAGGTGCGCCACGAAAACGGAGAGATCCGGGTGGAGCTGCCCTCCAACCGCTGAATACCGGCCAAAACGGCGTGATCATTCGGCGCGCGAAAAGCACTCTTTCAACAAAGCAAAACCACGCGGGAAACGCGTGGTTTTGCTTTCCCTTGACAGACGGGGGAGCGGGGTATATAGTCAGGGCAGCATAGGAATGAGACGGAGGCGACTGCCGTGCTGAATGAGGAACTGCTCACCGCCTGGATGCGGGTAACCACCACCATCAACAACCACCGTCTGGCCGCGGATCTGCCCTTCAACGAGGCGCTGGTCTGCGGCCTGGTGATGCGCTTCCAGGAGGAGGGCGGCTGCGCCACCGCCAGTGATCTCTGCGCCGCCACACACATCCTGAAATCCCAGATGAACGCCATCGTTAGCTCACTGGAGCGGAAGGGCATTCTGGAGCGCCAACGCTCGGAGGGGGACCGGCGGCGGGTAGAGCTTCGGCTGCTGCCCGAGGGCTGGGAGCGGTTTGAGGCCGCCCACCGGCAGAACCTGGCCTTGGTGGACCAGTTCATCGCCGGAATGGGGGAGGACGCCGTCCGCACCCTGCTGCCTCTCCTCCGCCAGGCGGCGGACGTCTTCGAGGAAATGGAATAACAAGAACTCCCCGCCCTTCGGACGGGGAGCTCTTCCTTATAAAAACGCTGTTATTTTTGTTCCTGCATCATGGGCTTGATATCCCGCACGTACACCCGCCGGAGGAAAAACGCGCACAGCATCAGGGACGCCACCTCGGCGATGGGAAAGGCCCACCACACCAGCGCCAGGCGGCCCGTCTGGGCCAGCAGCCACGCCGCCGGCAGCAGCACGAACAACTGCCGCACCAGGGAGATAATGAGGCTCTGCACCCCCTGGCCCAGGGCCTGGAAGACGGAGGAGCAGACGATGCAGGCCCCGGCGATAAGAAAGTGGGTGCCGATGATCCGCAGGGCCGTGCGGCCGATCTCCAGCATCTGCTCCGAGGGGTTGAAGAAGCCCAGCAGCACCTCCGGCGCGCCCTCAAAGAGGGCCACGCCGACGATCATGATGCAGGTGGCGCTCACCACCGACAGCTTGAAGGTGTGGATCATCCTGTCGGGCTTCCGGGCGCCGTAGTTGTAGGCCACGATGGGCACCATGGCGTTGTTGAGGCCGAAGATGGGCATGAAGATGAAGCTCTGGAGCTTGAAGTACACGCCGAAGACCGTGGCGGCGGTCTCGGTGAAGGCGATGAGGATCTGGTTCATGCAGAAGGTCATCACCGAGCCAATGGAGGCCATGATGATGGAGGGCACACCCACGGCGTAGATCCGGCGGATCACGTCCCCGTCGGGGCGGAAGCCCCGGAAGCGCAGCTGGATCTCCTTATTCTTGGCAATGTTGAAGTAGATGCCCAGGCCGCAGCCCACCAGCTGGCCGAAGACCGTGGCCACCGCCGCGCCGGCTACGCCCATACCCAGGGTGAAGATGCAGATGGGGTCGAAGATGATGTTGATGATGGCGCCGGCGGCCTGGCAGATCATGGCGTAGAAGGAGTTGCCGGTGGACTGGAGCAGCCGCTCAAAGGTGACCTGCATAAAGACGCCGATGGAGCAGGCCGCGCAGATGGTGAGGTAGGCGGTGCCGCCGTCCACGATCTCCCCAATATCCGTCTGGACAGCGAAGAAGAAGTGGGACAGGGTGAGGCCCAGAATGGCAAAGACTACATAGCTGCACGCCGCCAGGAACACGCCGTTGACGGCGGCCTTGTTGGCCCGGTCGAATTTCTTCTCGCCCAGGCTCTTGGACAGCAGGGCGTTGATGCCTACGCCGGTGCCGGTGGCCACCGCGATCATCAGGTTCTGGACCGGGAAGGCCAGGGATACGGCGGTCAGCGTGTTCTCCGTGAGCCGTGAGACATAGATGCTGTCCACAATATTGTACAGCGCCTGGACCAGCATGGACACCATCATGGGCACCGCCATGGTCATCAGCAGCTTGGGAATGGGCATGACGCCCATCTTGTTCTCTTGCGGTTGGAGTTCCTTTTCTTTCATACGCTGATTCGGTTCCTTTTCGGGGAAATACATAAAAAGTGCCGCCTGTCCGCCGGTATCCCGGTTTCCAGACCGCACTTTTATGATAACATGCGAAATTTTTATAATCAACGGGAATTTAGCCAGAAATTGCGCCGTTGGCGTGCCGTTTTCCTACGTTTCCTACAATCCTCCCGCGCCTCTCATGAGTTGTACTCCCCGTTCCGGCGCTTGAGGTAGAACCGGAGGGACAGCCGGACGGAGAGGAACGTCAGCCCCACCACCAGGGCCACCAGCCCCAGGACCAGCATCCACGGCGGCACGGAGGGGAACACGAAGATGGCGGAGGACAGGGCCACGGTCAGCCCCACCCCTGCGCCGATGGCGGCGACCAGCGCCACGAACATGACGATCCGCCCCTTCTCCGAGCCGAAGCGGTAGCACAGGGGCAGGCCCAGGTCCGTGAGGAACACCATCATCACCAGCAGCATAGCGGTGGTGGTCAGCGCCTCCTCCCAGACCGGGGCGGCGCCGGACACGGCGGCGCGGATGGCGGTGCCAGCCAGGATGATGACCACCCCCGTCAGGGTGCCCAGGAAGCTGAGGACGTACTTGCTCCACACGATGGTGGCCGGCTTGTAGGGCAGCATGGCGGCGTACTTGTCCCACCGGCACCGCTCGTCATAGGTGATGGTGGTCATGGGCAGCATCAGGGCCACCATCATGGCGTAGGTGTTGCCCAGGCCGCTGAAGCTGCCCTCGATGGGGGCCGCGCAGAAGACCAGGGCCAGGATGATGAGCAGCCGCATCTGCTTGTCGGCCACATACAGGTCCTTCAAAATCAGAGATTTCATTGTTTTTCCTCCTTTACCAGATAGAGGATGATGTCCTCCAGGGTGCACCGCTCCACCAGCATCCCCGCCGGGACCAGCGAGCGCTCCACCAGGGCCTCCACATTGTACTCGCCCACCCGCTTGCCGTGGATGGCGGCGGGGTCCACCCGGCCCAGCTCGCTCCTGGCGCATTTCAGGATGCCGTACCTGTCCAGCAGGGCGTCTTTCTCCTCGCAGAGCACCAGCCGGCCTTTGTGGATGAAGGCGATGTAGTCGCAGGTCTTCTCCAGGTCGCTGACAATGTGGCTGCTCATGAGCACCGCGTGGTCCTCCTGGGCGGCGAAGTCCGCAAACACCTCCAGCAGCTCCTCCCGGACCATGGGGTCCAGGCCGCTGGTGGCCTCGTCCAGGATCAGCAGCTTGGGGTGGTGGCTCAGGGCCGCCGCGATGCCCAGCTTCATGGTCATGCCCCGGGAGTAGTCCTTGAATTTCTTCTTCTCCGGCAGGTCGAATTTTTTGATCCAGCCGTCGTACTCCCCCTGGTCCCAGTTTTTGAAGGTGCCGGACAGGATTTTTCCCAGCTGTTTGGCCGTCAGGAACTCCGGGATGCAGGTCTCGTCCAGCACCACCCCGATGTCCTCCTTCACGTCCAGAAACTCCGGGCTCTGGTTGTCCACGCCCAGGACGGTGACGGTGCCCCCGTCCCGGCTGAGGGCGTCCATGATGAGGCGGATGGTGGTGCTCTTGCCCGCCCCGTTTTCCCCCACCAGGCCCAGCACGCAGCCCATGGGCAGCGTCAGGTCCAGGTTCTCCAGGGAGAAATCCTTGTAGTGCTTGGTCAGTCCCTTGATGTTGATGGCATCCATATTGTCATTCCTCCTCGTGCAGGGTTTGCAGCATCTGCTGTACTTCTTCCATAGTCATTCCGGCCTGCTTCGCCAGATTCAGGGCCGCCTGGAGGTGCTCCTCGATCTCCCGCAGACCGCTCTCCTTGGCCAGCTCCAGGTTCTGGGACGACACGAAGCTGCCCTTGCCCGCCACAGTCTGGATGAAGCCGTCCCGCTCCAGCTCCTCATAGGCCCGCTTGGTGGTGATGACGCTGATGCGGAGATCCCGTGCCAGGGCCCGGATGGAGGGCAGGGCGTCCCCCGGCTTCAGCCGCCCGGCGGCGATGGCCCCCTTGATCTGCCGGCAGATCTGCTCATAGATGGGCTGTCCCCCGGCGGTGCTGATGATGATATCCATGTCCGCTCCCCTGTTCATCTGTATATGTACAGTATATACAGTATTCACAGTTTGTCAAGAGGTATTTTCAAAAAAGGCAAAATATTTTTCTGTCCCACGGATGCCCCCGAAGAGGGGCGGGAGGGGCAGTCAGTATATTCCCAAAGTTAGGTAGTACTACACCATATAAGATACAAAGAATCCCGCACCTATCGGAGGAGTTTTTGTGACTATTTTGGGCCTTTGGGGGTTGTTCTTTGGGCGCGAATGTGGTATAACTGCTTTGCTCTTGAGCCGGGGACATTCCCCTTTGTTGGTCATTCTTATGGAGGCCTTTTTATGAAACAGCAAACATCCAAGCACCAGATTGACATGGTCCACGGCCCCCTGGCCGCTTCACGGGGCCGGAGGCGCTGGCGGCGGTGGGATCCACCACCTCCCTTATCAACCTGATGGTCAACATCTTTATCGGCCTGTCCGTGGGCGCCAACGTGGTGGTGGCCCGGGACCTGGGGGCCGGCCGGGAGAATGAGATCCAGAAGGGCGTCCACACCGCCATTACCCTGGGTCTCATCGGCGGCATCTTTTTGGCCTTCGCGGGGTCCCTGCTGGCGCGGCAGATGCTGGTGTGGACATCCTCCACGGCGGACGTCATCGACCTGGCCACCCTGTACCTCCGCATCTACTTCCTGGGGATGCCCGCCAACATGCTCTACAATTTCGGCGCGGCCATTCTCCGGGCCCAGGGCGACACCCAGCGGCCGCTGTACATCCTCACCGCCGCCGGCGTCCTCAACGCCCTGCTGAACCTGTACTTCGTCATTGTCTGGCACATGAGCGTGGCGGGGGTAGCTCTGGCCACCATCATCTCCCAGTATCTCTCCGCGGCGCTGGTGCTGCTGTGCCTGGTGCGGGAGGCGGGACCCTTGCACCTGGATCTGCGGAAGCTGGGCCTGGACCGCCGGGTGGTGCGGCGCGTTCTCCAGGTGGGCCTCCCCGCCGGCTTCCAGGGCATGGTATTCTCCATCTCCAACGTGGTGATCCAGTCCTCCATCAACTCCTTCAATTCCACGGTCATCGTGGCCGCCTCCTCCGCCTCCAACAACATTGAGGGCTTTGTCTACGCCGCCATGAACGCTTTCTACCAGACCTGCCTGACCTTCTCCAGCCAGAACTACGGCGCCGGGGAGACCAAGCGGGTGGACAGGACCCTCCTCCTGTGCCAGAGCTATGTGGTGGTCGTAGGTCTGATTATCGGGAACCTGTCGGCCCACTTCGGCCACGCCCTGGCCTCCATCTACGCCCCCGGCGAGGAGGAGGTCATCGCCCAGGCCATCGCCCGGATGAACATCAACTGCCGTTTCTACTTCCTCTGCGGCATCATGGATACCATGGTGGGCGTCCTCCGCGGCGTGGGCTACTCCGTGGTACCCATGATCGTGTCCATGGTAGGGGCCTGCGGTACCCGGCTGATCTGGATTGCCACCATCTTCCAGGCTTTCCACACCACCGACGTGCTCTTCTGGTCCTACCCCGTCAGCTGGGCCATCACCGCGCTGGTCCATATCTTGTTTTTCCTGATTGTCCGCAAGCACGCCTACGACAAGGCAAAGCATCTCCACGACCACGACGGCGCGCCTGAGAGCGAGTCCGCCTCCGCCGGCGCGTCCAACGTCTCCAACGCAGCCTCCCGCTCCGAGGAGGAGAGGGCCGTTCAGCTGGCCTGACCCCGGTTCTCACATTCTTTACGAGACAAAAAGTTCCCGGTTTCCTGAGAAACCGGGAACTTTTACGTCTATTCATTTGACTTTCGGCGCAGCAGGATCTCGTCCAGCAGGGCGTCCGCGGCCTCCTGCTTGCTCATGAGGGGCAGCTCCCGCTCTCCGTCCGGGGCGATCAGGGTCAGGATGTTGGTGTCCACGCCAAAGCCCGCGCCGGCGGCCTTGGTGTTGTTGGCGGCGATCAGGTCCAGGTGCTTCCGCTCCAGCTTGGCGCGGCTGTTCTCAATGAGATGCTCCGTCTCCATGGAGAAGCCGCACAGGAACTGGCCGGGCCTTTTCCGCGCCCCCAGAACCCCCAGAATGTCCTTTGTCCGCTCCAGGGGGATGGACAGCTCCCCGTCGGACTTTTTGATCTTGTTCTCCGCCACCTGAGCGGGCCGGTAGTCCGCCACGGCGGCGGCCTTGATGATGATATCCGCGCTCTCCGCGCGGGCCATCACCGCGTCGTACATGCCTTGGGCAGTTGTCACGTCCACCACGTCCAGATAGGCGGGCCGGGGAAGATCCACGGGCCCGGAGATCAGGGTCACCTCCGCCCCCCGGCGGCTGGCGGCCCGGGCCACGGCGTAGCCCATCTTGCCGGAGGACCGGTTGGTGAGATACCGCACTGGGTCCAGGGCCTCCCGGGTGGGACCGGCGGTGACCAGGACCTTCAGCCCCGCCATGTCCTTCCCGTGGGCCAGGGCGTGGAGGCACACCTCCAGCAGCTCCTCCGGCTCAGGAAGCCGCCCCGGCCCCACCGCGCCGCAGGCCAGACGGCCGCTGGCCGGCTCCACAATCTCCCAGCCGTAGCGGCGGAGTGCCGCCAAGTTGTCCTGAGTGACGGGGTTCAAGTACATCTTCGTATTCATGGCCGGGGCGGCGGCCTTGGGGCAGTCGCAAGCCAGCACCGTGGTGGTCAGCATGTCGTCGGCGATGCCGTGGGAGAGCTTTGCCAGCACGTTGGCGGTGGCCGGGGCAATGAGGACAAAGTCCGCCCGGTCCGCCACGGCCACGTGCTCCACGCTGTGGGGGAAGTTCCTGTCGAAGGTGTCCACCAGCGCCCGGTTGCCGGTGATCTGCTCAAAGGTCAGCGGGGTCACGAACTGGGTGGCGTTCTCCGTCATGATCACCTGCACGTCCGCGTGCTGCTTTCTGAGGGCGGACGCCAGCGCCGCCGCCTTGTAGCAGGCGATGCCCCCCGAGACGCCCAGAACCACCGTTTTTCCTTTCAGCATGGTATATTCCTCCCGGATGTAAACTTTCGCGCATAGAATACCACAGTTTTGGGCAAAAAACAATATTGCTTTTTCTGCTCCAATGCAATATAATGTGGAACGCTGGGGCCCTACTTTTTCTTGAAAGAAAAAGTAGGCAAAAAGAACTTTACTGTCGCTCCCTACCCTCTGCCGGACCGGTATTGCCGCACGGTGACGGCGGAATTATATGGACGATGGGAAGTTGCACACCGGCAAAAACAGATTGCGCTGTATCCTGATCCCTGGGAACAGCAGCAAGGAGGTAACTTCAAATGAAGAAAGGGAATCTGCGCTATCTTACGGAACTGGCCCTGCTGGTGGCGATCGAGCTTGCCATGCGGGCCACAGGGCTGACCAGCATCCCGGTGGGACCCCTGGTCATGTCCTTTGCCACGGTGCCCATCGCGGTGGGCGCCATGCTGCTGGGGCCCATGGCCGGCGGCGTACTGGGCCTGGTCTTCGGCTGTACCAGCCTCTATGACGCCATCACGGGCCGCTCCCTGATGACGGGGGCCTTCTTCCAGGTGAGCCCCCTCCACACCGTCGTTCTCTGCGTGGTGACACGGGTGCTCATGGGCGTCCTGGCGGGTCTGGTGTTCCGGGCTGTCCGGAAGCTTGACCGCACCGATACCATCTGTTACTTCGCGGGCGGGCTCTGCACGCCCCTCATCAATACCCTGCTCTTCATGGGCTATATCGTGCTGGTGTTCTACCAGACGGCCTATGTCCAGGAGCGGGTGGCCGTTTTGGGGGCCACGGGTCCCCTCATGTTCGTGATCCTGTCCGTGGGCGTCCAGGGCCTGGTGGAGGCCGTGGTGGGCCTTGTAGTCGGCGGCGGCATCGCCAAGGGCGTGGCCCACGCCCTTGGCGGCAATTTGGGACGGCAGAGAGGCACACAGGCGGCATGATCCTGGCGGTAGATGTAGGCAATAGCAATATTGTGGTGGGCGCGCTGGAGGCGGAGGAGATGATCTTCTCCGCCCGCTGCGCCACGGACCGCGGAAAGACGGTGGACGAGTACGCCTTCCTCCTCCAGGACATGCTGGATATCCGGGGGATCTCCCCCCGGGACATTGAGGGCGGCATCTTGTCCACGGTGGTGCCGGTGCTGCGGCAGATCCTCCTGGACGCGGTGGAGCGCATCACGGGCCGGCGGCTGCTGGTGGTGAGCCCGGACATGGACACGGGCATGCGGCTGCTGGTGGAGCATCCCCGGCGTTTGGGCACGGACCGCATTGCGGACGCCGTGGCCGCCCGGGCCCTGTACCCCCTGCCCCTGGTGGTGGTGGA
>CANRHK010000086.1 GCA_947630395.1 uncultured Oscillospiraceae bacterium | reverse complement strand
CCTTGATATTAAAAATGATATCCGCAACGAAAAACCGTTACACCCCTGTGTGTAACGGCCAAAAGTTGTACGGTTTCATGCAACGGCAAAACGAACAAAAAAGAGGGCCCATATGGGCCCTCTTTTCGCTATTTTGTTATTTTTTGCTCAGATACTCGTCGATGGCCTTCGCGGCGGTCTTGCCCGCGCCCATGGCCAGAATGACGGTGGCCGCGCCGGTGACCGCGTCGCCGCCGGCGTAGACGCCCTCGCGGCTGGTGAGGCCGTCCTCGTTGACGATGATGCCGCCCTTCCGGTTGATCTCCAAGCCCTTGGTGGTGGACTTAATCAGCGGATTGGGGCTGGTGCCCAGCGCCATGATGACGCAGTCCATCTCCATGGTAAACTCGCTGCCGGCCTTGACGATGGGGCGGCGGCGGCCGGAGGCATCGGGCTCGCCCAGCTCCATCTCCACGCACTTGATGCCGCAGACGGAACCGTTCTTGGGATCCCGCCTGTCGTCGGGGTTGTTGTAGCTCAGAATCTCGGTGGGGTTGGTGAGGGTCTTGAAGATGATGCCCTCCTCCTTGGCGTGCTCCACCTCCTCGGCACGGGCGGGGAGCTCGGCCTCGCTGCGGCGGTAGACGATATGTACGTCGGCGCCCAGACGCTTGGAGCAGCGGGCGGCGTCCATGGCCACGTTGCCGCCGCCGACCACGGCCACCTTCTTGCCCTTCAGGGGCATGATGGGGGTGTCCGCGCCATCCCGGTAGGCCTTCATCAGGTTGATGCGGGTCAGGAACTCGTTGGCGGAGTACACGCCCTTCAGGTTCTCGCCGGGGATGTGCATGAACATGGGCAGGCCCGCGCCGGAGCCGATGAACACGGCCTCAAAGCCGAACTCCTGCATCAGCTCGTCGATGGTAATGGACCGGCCCACCACGGTGTTGGTCTCGATCTTCACGCCCAGGTCCTTGAGGCCGTCCACTTCTTTCTGGACGATGCTCTTGGGCAGACGGAACTCGGGGATGCCATACACCAGCACGCCGCCCGCCAGATGCAGGGCCTCGAACACGGTGACCTCATAGCCCTTCCGGGCCAGGTCGCCGGCGCAGGTCAGGCCGGAGGGGCCGGAGCCGATGACCGCCACCTTGTGACCGTTGGGGGCGGGAGCCGAGGCCTTCTCGCTGACGTTGGCGTTGTGCCAGTCGGCCACGAACCGCTCCAGGCGGCCGATACCCACGCTCTCGCCCTTGATGCCCCGGACGCACTTGGACTCGCACTGGGTCTCCTGGGGGCATACACGGCCGCACACGGCCGGCAGAGCGCTGTCTTGGGAGATGATTTGATAGGCGGCCTCAAAGTCGCCCGCGGCGACCTTGGCGATGAAGTCGGGGATGCGGATCTGCACCGGGCAGCCCTCCACGCAGTGGGGCTTCTTGCAGTTCAGGCAGCGGGTAGCCTCGTCGATGGCCTGTTCCCTGGTGTAGCCCAGGGCCACCTCCTGGAAGTTGCCCGCCCGGATTACAGGGTCCTGGTGGGGCATGGGGTTCTTCTTTAAGCTCATGTTGGCCATCTCACTTTACCTCCTGCTTGAACAGATTGCACGTCTCTTCCCGGGCGTGGAGCTCAAAGTCGCGGTACATGGCGCCCCGGGCCATGGCCTCGTCGAAGTCCACCAGGTGGCCGTCGAACTCGGGGCCGTCCACGCAGGCGAACTTGGTCTCGCCGCCCACGGTGAGGCGGCAGCCGCCGCACATGCCGGTGCCGTCGATCATGATGGGATTCATGCTGACCACGGTGGGGATGTTATACTGCTTGGTCAGCAGGCACACGAACTTCATCATGATCACCGGGCCGATGGCGATGACCCGGTCGTACTTGACGCCTGCCTCGATCTGCTCCTTGAGCAGGTCCGTGACCAGGGCTTTCTTGCCGTAGGAGCCGTCGTCGGTGCCAATGATCAGGTTGGTGCTGGCGGCCTCGAACTCATCCTTGAGGATGATCAGGTCCTTGTTCCGGAAGCCCACAATCAGGTCCACGTGGCAACCCACGTCGTGGAGCTTCTTGGCCACAGGGTAGGCGATGGCGGTGCCCACGCCGCCGCCAATGACGGCGACCCGCTTGAGGCCCTCGGTCTCGGTGGCCTTGCCCAGGGGGCCCACAAAGTCCTGGATGTACTCGCCCTGGTTCTTGTGGTTCAGCTTCTCGGTGGTGGCACCCACGATCTGGAAGATGATGGTGACCGTGCCCTTCTCCCGGTCATAGTCCGCGATGGTCAGGGGGATGCGCTCGCCGTCCGCGTCCACCCGGAGGATGATGAACTGGCCGGGCTCGCACTTGCGGGCCACCATAGGGGCCTCAATCTCCATGAGGGTGACGGTGGGGTTGAGCTCTCTTTTTTTGACGATCCGATACATAGTGTTTCCTCTTTCCACTTAGATTCGGTTACTCGCGTGATGGTATGCCCATTCGCATACGTTATCATTTTAACACACTTGCGTGGCCCCGTCAATTTCTTTTCCGGCAAAATACTATCCAAATACGGCCTTTTCTTCCGAAACGCCGCCCGCTCCCGTCAAAAGAGCGGAGGGGAAACCCCCTCCGCTCTTTACAGGTCGTCCGCGTCCTGGACGGGAACCTCGTCGGGATCCGCAGGCGTGCCGGTCCAGCTGCCCTGGGGATCGGTCTTTGCGCGCTGCCAGACGGTCATCTCCATGGCAATCTCCATGGGACTCCGCTTTTCGCCGTTGGGCTGTTTGTGCCGCTCCATGCGCTCGTCCTCCTTTCCGGCCGGGGTGCCCGGCCGTGGAGGTAGTATCCCCGATCTCCCGGTATGTATTACCGCTCCTTGGCCCGCTCCGCCAGCTCGTCCAGGCCCTCCTTCAGGTGGTTGAAGCTGATGGGCAGCTGCCCAGCGGCCACGTCCAGCTTCCGCAGCTCGCTGGTAATGTGGCCGGTGATGGTCTCAAAGGAGCGGTGCAGCTCACTGTACTGCCCCGCAGTGGCGGTGATGCGCTCCTCCGCCTGCTGCAGCAGGTCCTCCGAGTGGGCGCGGGCCCTCTCCTCCAGGGCCTTGGCCCGGGCGTTGGCCTCGCTGACGGTGGCGGCGGCCTGGGCCTCCGCCTGGGTGACAGTGATCCTGGCCTGCTTCTCCGCCTGGGCCGCCGTGTTGGCGGCGTAGGCGTCGGCCTGGGCTATGGTATCGGCCGCACGGGCTTCCGCCTGGGCCACGGTATCATCCGCCTGGGTGTTAGCCTGGGAGATGATCTCGTCGGCCCTCCGGTGGGCGTCCAGCTCCAGCTGGGCCACCCGCTCCTTGTCCCGGCGGACCGCCTCCAGCTGGGCCTCCAGCGCCTCCACGCGCCGGGCCAGGCCCTCCTTCTCTCCGCCCAGCTCCTTCAGGGCGGCGTCACGCCGGCCTACGTCCTCCCGAAGGGCGGCGTTGGCCATGGTCTGGGCGTCCCAGTTGTGCCGGACGGTGGTGCACTGGGTGGTGAGTGCTTCCAGATGCTGGTTCTGCTCCTCCAGGGCCTTCTCCCGATCCGCCAGCGCGGCCCGGGCCTCCTCCAACTCCGCCTGGGCGGCCTCCAGCGCCCCGCGCAGATCCGCCGCCTGCTTCTCCAGCGCCGCCGCGCTCTCCGCCGCCTGCCGCTGGGTCTTTTCAATATATTCGGTCACATCCTGGCGGTTAAAGCCGCCGATGGCCGTGCGAAAAACGGTATTGGTCATATTCTCCCACCTCATCCTACAGGTTATACTACACTTTACCACAAAAACCAACCGGTGACAACAGGTTTTTAAGCGGGGGAGCGCGCCGCTTGGGGAAACAAGACGGCCGCAGAGGTCACTCTGCGGCCGTCCGTCTGTCGATATGCGGTTATCAGGCGGCGGAAGCTTCGATCAGGTCCATGAACCGGACCAGCATGGTGGCGGCCTCCGCCCGGCTGGCCGTCGCCGCGGGCGCCAGTTGGCCAGCGCCGCGGCCGGTGATGATCTTCGTCTGGAATGCCCAGGCCATGGCCTCCTGGGCCCAGGAGGCCACCTTGCCCTTGTCGGTGTATGTGTCGGGAAGCGTGCCAACGCTGCCGGTCACATAGCCGGACTTCACGGCGTAGCGGTACAGGATGGTGGCGATCTCCTGGCGGGTGATGTCGCTGTCCGGCGCAAAGGAGTTGCCGCCCTTGCCCTCCACAATCTTGTTCTCGCTCGCCCAGGCTACCGCGTCGGCGTAATAGTCGCTGGCCTTCACGTCACCGAAGCCGCTGCCGTGGTCCACAGCGGGGGTGCCCGCCAGGCGGTAGAGCATGGTGGCCAGCATGGCGCGGTCCAGGGTGCTTCCCGGCGCGAAGCTCGTGTTGGAGACGCCCTTCATCAGGCCCGCCTCCACCACACGCTCCACAGCGGAATAATACCAGTCCTTGGAGGCGATGTCGGTGAACTTCCCGGCGGCAGCCGCCGTCCCGGTGGCCATGCCGCAGACGGAGCACTTGCCGTCCTGCTCGGTATGGGCGGCAATCTCCGCTTTCTCGCCGCAGATGCTGCACACGCGCCAGTGGTTCTGCTGATCGGCGGCCCAGCCCTCGGCGTAGCTGTGGGTATGATCTTCCTCGGTCTTATAGGCGGGGTCGGCCTCGCCGCAGACGGTGCACTTGCCGTCCTTGTAGCTGTGGAGGGCCTCATCCTTCTTGTCGCCGCACTGGCAGGCGTGCCAGTGGTGGACGCTGTCCTTGGACCAAGTATCGGCATAGCTGTGGGTATGGTTGGCGGCCAGGGCAGGGATGGCGCTGCCGGATTTGATCTTCTCCCCGCAGGTCAGGCAGTAGGTGTCGCCGGTATAGCCGGCCACGCCGGTGCCCGCCGCCTTGCTGCCGCGAATCTCGGTGCCGCCGGTATGGCTGCCGGTCTTCCCGGTCTGATAGCTGCTGTGGCACACGGAACAGACGGCGTTGCCCTTGCAGTCAGGGGTACCGCCGGTATGGCTGCCCTTGGTGCCGGCCTGATAGACCTCACCGCACACGGAGCAGGTGGCCACACCCAGGCAGTTGGGGGTGCCGCCGGTGTGGGTGTGAGCAACGGCACCCGCGCTGAAATTGCAAACAACACACTTGTTGATGCCGTTCTTAATGGCGAAGCTGTGAGGCTCCTCGGTTCCGTACTCGCAGTTGATATTCAGGCACTTGTGCGCATGGGTGCTGTCATGGCAAATCCAGGTGCCGAAATTGTGATTCTTCTGGCCGTCGCTGATCTTGTGGCCGCAGACGCAGTACAGGGGATCGGTGCAGTACTTGCGGGCGTCATAGTTGGGCGTGGTGGAGCAGTTGACGCTCTTGGTGGCGCCGCACTTGGTGCATTTTTCCTCGTGAGTGAAGGTGCTGGTCTGCCTGGAGATTTTCCACTCATGGCTGCAAGTGCTGGCGTTGGCCTTGACCTGCCAGCCGCAGACGCAGGTGCCGTCGCCCTGGTCAGAATGGGGAGAAATAGCCGACCCCTCTTTGCAATACAGGCAGATCTGCCAGTGGCCCTGGGCGCTCTTCTGATACTGGAGGCCATACTGGTGGGAAGTGCCGCGAACCGTCTGGCCACAGGTGGTGCACACTCGATCCTGGCATACGAGGTCGTTGGTGAAGGAGTGACCCTTGGCGGGAATCTCTACCGTCCGGGTCGCATGGCACCCGGAGCAGCTCTCATAGCTTTCGCCAGGGGTGGTGCAAGTGGGATTTTTCCGGCTGTTCTCTATCCAATGGTGGTTGTAAGGCCCCTCGGTCTTGGTGTCCGTCGCGCCGCATGCCGTACATTTCCTGGTCAGAGTGATGACCTGATCACAGCTGGTTCTCTCGGTGCTCCCAGACCAAGCGGTCCACTTGTGATCTCCGCCGCCGGTCTGCTCGGTATGGCCGCACACACTACAGGTCCTCTGCTTGACGGGATCCTTGGGGCAGGTGCCCTGAATAATGGTTTCAGGCCCCCAAGTGTGGGAAGTCCTCTTTCCTTCGCCGGTCCATGATCTGTATGCGGTGTACTGCTTAGCGTGGCAGATGGAGCACTCCTTATAGTAGCTCTTGCAGTGCCCCATAAGGCAGTCGTACCCTTCCTCATCCCATTTGCCATCGACCCACTGGTGCACATGGTCCGCCGCATGTGCGGGGAATGTTACCAGTGAACAGGTGAGCATCGTACACAACAGGATAGCCAAACATCTTTTGAGCCTTTTTGACATTTTTCTGTCGCCTTGTCTGTGTTTCATTTCTCATACCTCCTTGTCATGAACACAATACAGCGATCCGGATGCCCGGACAGGGCCGGGCAGATCTACCGGGCGGAACACTTGTGAAGGGTGTCCCGCCTGGTCTTTATAGTGTATCAGAGCGGCGCACAGCTGGCAAGCCCTAAATCACACACCGGGTATCAAAATTTTGCATATCCTCTTTGTGGATATTGCCCAAAGGTGGTTTTTTGCTCCAGGTGTGCCGGCGCGCCCGTGTCCGCGACAGGTATACATTTTTTCTGCCGCACCCTATACCCGCTTCCAGACAGCGCCGTCCTTGGTGTCCGCAATCTCAATGCCCTGGGCTTTCAGTTCATCCCGGATGCGGTCCGCCTCGGCGAAGTTCTTGGCCTTTTTGGCCTGGGCCCGCTGGAGCACCAGGGCGTCAATGGCCGGATCGCCCTCGCCGGTGACGGTGATGCCGCCGGTGGTGGCCGCCACCGCTTTCACCTTGGCATCCTCCGCCCGCTTGGCCGCCGCTTTCTCCAGGAGGCTCAGGCTCAACACTTTGTCCAGATCGCCAAGAATGGCCAGCTTGGTCTCGTCGTTGGCTTTCACCTTCAATGCGTCGTACAGGGCCGTCACGCCCAGGGAGGTGTTCAAATCGTTACCCATGGCCTTGCGGAACTTCTCCCGCTGGGTCTGGAGGACCGCCTGGTCAACCTCGCCATCGCCGGGGGCCAGGGCCGCGATCCGGGCGATCAGCTTGTGGTAGGCCCCCTGGGCATTGTCCAGGTTCTCCCAGGTGAACACCAGGGCCTTGCGGTAGTGGCTCTGGAGGCAGAAGAAGCGGTAGGCCAGGGGATCATAGCCCTCCTCCTCCAGGGTGGTCAGGATTAGGGCCTTGCCCTTGGACTTGCTCATCTTGCCCTCGGGAGTCACCAGGTGGTGGACGTGGAACCACTGGGGGCACCAGGGATGGCCCAGGTAGCTCTCGGACTGGGCGATCTCGTTGGTGTGGTGGGGGAAGGCGTTGTCAATGCCACCGCAGTGGAGGTCCAGGTACTCCCCGTTATATTTCAGGGAGATGCAGGAGCACTCGATATGCCAGCCGGGGTAGCCCACGCCCCAGGGGGAATCCCACTTGAGGGCCTGGTCCTCGAACTTACTCTTGGTGAACCAGAGGACGAAGTCGTTCTTGTTCCGCTTGTTCTGGTCCTCCTCCACGCCCTCCCGGACGCCCACAGCCAGATCCTCCTCGTCGTGGTCAAAGAAGATGTGGTAGCGGGTCAGCTTGGAGGTGTCGAAGTAGACGTTGCCGCCGGCCACGTAGGCGTAGCCCTTGTCTAGCAGGCCCTGGACCATGGTGATGAACTCCGGGATGAGGCCCGTGGCGGGCTGGACCGCGTCGGGGGTCTTGATATTCAGCTTGGCGCAGTCGGCGAAGAAGGCGTCGGTGTAGTACTGGGCGATCTCCATGACGGACTTGTGCTCCCGCCTGGCGCCCAGGAGCATCTTGTCCTCACCCTCGTCGCTGTCGCCGGAGAGGTGACCCACGTCGGTGATGTTCATCACCCGGTTCACGTCGTAGCCGTCCCAGCGGAGGAACTTCTCCAGTACGTCCTCCATGATGTAGCTGCGCAGATTGCCAATGTGGGCGAAGTGGTAAACCGTGGGGCCGCAGGTGTACATCTCCACCCGGCCGGGGATGTGAGTGGTAAATTCTTGCTTTTTTCTCGTGGCGGAATTGTAGAGGTACATATTTTCTTCTCCTTTGGATGTTGGTTTTTTGTTTTCTCCCCGCTGGGGGAGAGCGGGGGTGGTACTTTTCCCACGTGGGAAAAGTACCCAAAAGCACGCTCAGGGGGTTCCCCCCTGAGAACCCTAATGGTTTGATTTGTTTTGCGCTTTACCTGTGGTCTGTCCGGTTTAAACCGTGCCGGATCCCGTATATGAGGCGAAGCGGCTATTTTAGCACTGTTGTACGGGAGATCTCTATGCGGCGCCCAGTCCGCCGCTGGCGGACCTTCGCATTGGGTGCGCTGTACGGTTTTGGGGCGGGGCAGGGCTGTGCCCTATTTCTCTTTCTGTGCCTCTTCCAGCTGCCGCTCCAGGGCCTCTACACGGGCGGTCAGGGCCGCGATCTTCTCCAGAGTGGGGTTGATGACGCTGGTCTGATCCACGTCGTCGGCGTAGTGAGGCACTTTCTCGCCATAGAGCCGCACCACCTGGGCGGGCACGCCCACGGCGGTGGCGCCCTCCGGCACGTCCTGGAGCACCACCGCGCCGGCCGCAATACGGACGTTGTCATGGATGGTGATGGGCCCCAGGACTCGAGCTCCGGCCCCCACCATCACATTGTTCCCAATGGTAGGGTGGCGCTTGCCCACGTCCTTGCCTGTGCCGCCCAGGGTGACCCCCTGGTAGATCAGCACGTCGTCGCCGATCTCGGCGGTCTCGCCGATGACAATGCCGGTACCGTGGTCGATTACCAGGCGGCGGCCGATGGTAGCCCCGGGGTGGATTTCAATGCCGGTCCAGAAGCGGGCCCACTGGGAAATACATCGGGCCAGAAAGCACAGCTGATGGCGGTGGAACCAATGGGCCAGCCGGTAGTAGAGGGTGGCGTGTACGCCGCTGTAGAGCAGGAGGATCTCCAACTTGCCCCTGGCGGCGGGGTCGCGCCGCTGGTAGGCGCGAAGGGTCTCTATGAGTCGCATATAAGGTCCTTTATTCCAGAATCTGAGGATTCAGAAGGGCAAAAGAAAAGCCCCCTGTCCCCATAGGGACAGAGAGGCGCACGTGCGCGGTTCCACTCTCCTGTTTCGCTCGCCGGGCCAGTAACGCGGCCCATACGGAGGGCATTACCCCTCCCGCTCCCGGACGCACTTTCTCCCCGCCGCCCGCGGGGCCGCTTACAGCCGGCGGCGACCCCTCTCTGTCCGTTTGGCGCGGATACTCTTTCCGTTCATCGCGGTATTCCATCCTCATTATATTACCAGCGAAAAGCGGAGGTGTCAAGGAAAAGGACACGGATAAGCCGGCTTTTTTTCGGCGCGATTGACATATTTTGTCGAATACGGTAAGATAGTCATGCCCCGAGAGGGGCAGGGCGCCGCAGAAGCGAAGCTCATATGGGGGTCCCCGCAAAACCCTTGGTTGTCAAGGGCTTTTCTTTTTCGCCTTTTGGGCACAGCTCCCTTTGTGCGGATTGACAGTTTTTTTGTGCATTTTGCCGTTGCACGAAACCGTACAACTTTTGGCCGTTACACACAGGGGTGTAACGGTTTTTCGTTGCGGATATCATTTTTAATATCAAGG
>CANRHK010000085.1 GCA_947630395.1 uncultured Oscillospiraceae bacterium | reverse complement strand
CCTGGATGCCTGATACTTTTTCTTGCCGGGGCACCGGCCGGAGCAGCGGATCATTCGGCAGGCGGAAGAGGATAACTACAGCGGTGTGCTGCGGCTGCTGGACGTGCTGCTGTCCGACGAAACCAGCGTGGATGAGAAGCGACAGATTCTGCAAGAGGATTATGATATTCCCATGACACAGACATTGACGGAGGAGGTGTCGCAGATGTGTGATCTGAGCAAGGGCATTTGGGATAAGGCGAAGCCAGAGGTGAGGCCAGAGGCAAAGCTGAAGGTATTTTGACCTCCCTCAAAAGCCTGATGGAGACCATGAGCTGCACCATTGAGCAGGCAATGGCCGCTATGAAAGTACCGGAGGACGAGCGCGACAAGTACGCCGAACTGGTGAGAGCCTCCATGTCTCAAAACTGAATGCGTAAAGGGGCGGCTGCTGACGGCAGCCGCCCCTTTATTATCAGTGAAGTGATTTGGAACGTGCTGAAAACTTCTTCAGCTGCCTCAAGTGCGAGCTCAACCATCTGAAGCAGTTCCCCCACCCGCGCCAAGGCACAGGCCCATGTGTTCGCCTACCTGGAAACCTTTTACAACACCGTCCGCCCCCACTCCGTCCGCAGCTGGGCCCCTCCCGCATCTTTTGAGGCCGCCCTCTATGCCTCCGCCGCCTGATTCCCGCACTTCCCATCTCATTCCATCTCTAGCATTTCATTCCGCTTTTTCCCTGTTTTTCCTGTTCATTTTTTCGGGAAGGGGACAATCGCCCTCATGCCCGGACGGCTTTACAAAGATTTAACCTGACCGTGATAGCGGATTTTACAGTGGACGGTGTACTCTCTATGCAGCAGGGGAAACCTGTCATCAATATTGCAAGGAGAACAAGCGACATGAAGACAACGAAAAAACTGCTCGCACTGGCGCTGGCTGCGGCTATCGCGCTGTTTGCCCTCGCGGCCTGCTCTCAGAATACCGGCGGAAATGCCGGCGGTCAGCAGAACAGCGGCGGCGCTTCCGGCGGCGACTCCGGCGGCACGCAGGCCGGCCTCTCCGGCACCGTCAACACCGACGGCTCCACCTCCATGGCGGACGTGATGGGCGTCCTCACAGAGACCTTCAAAGAGGTCCAGCCCGACATTACCGTCAACTACTCCGGCACCGGGTCCGGTTCGGGCATCAGCGGCGTGCTCTCCGGCACCTGCGACATCGGCCTGAGCAGCCGGGATCTGAAGCAGGAGGAGATCGACCAGGGCGCGGTGGCCCATGTGGTGGCCTTGGACGGCGTGGCCGTGGTGGTGAACCCCGCCAACTCCGTCGCCGATCTGACTGTGGAGCAGATTGCCGGCATCTACACCGGCAAGATCACCAACTGGAAGGACCTGGGCGGCGCCGATGCCCCCATCGCGGTCTATGGCCGCGAGGACGGATCCGGTACCCGCAGCGCCTTTGAGGAGATTGCCGGTGTGGAGGGCGAGTGCGTCTACACCAACGAGTACGGCTCCACCGGCGATGTCATCGGCAACGTGGCGGGCAACGAGAACGCCATCGGCTACGCTTCCCTCTCCGCTGTAGACGACAGCGTCAGCGCCGTGAAGGTGGGCGGCGTGGCCCCCAGCGAGGCCACCGTGAAGGACGGCACCTACACCATCCAGCGTCCCTTCGTCATGGTGACCAAGGAGGGCGTGGAGCTGAGCGCCGCCGCCCAGGCGTTCCTGAAATACGCCACCAGCCCGGACGTGGCGGACTACATCGCCAAGGCCGGTGCGGTAGCGCCCAACTGAGGGTGCGCCCCATGAAACAGGCGGTTCTCTCCGCCGGGAGGGTGTTCGGCCTGAAGGCCGGCACCCCGCCCCGGCCCCGTTCTCTAAAGCGCGTCTCCGGCAGAGCGCTGGAGCGGATGATGCAGCTGCTCTTCGTCCTCTGCGGCCTGGTAGCGGTAGGATTTGTGCTGCTGATTATCGTCTATTTGGTTCTCTCCGGCATCCCCGCCATCCGAAAGATCGGCCTGCTGGACTTCCTCTTTGGCCGGACCTGGGCGGTGGGCCAGGACCAATACGGCATCCTGCCCCTGATTCTGACCTCCGTCTACGGCACCGCCGGGGCCATTGTCCTCGGCGTGCCCATCGGGTTCTTCACCGCCGTGTTTCTGTCCAAGGTGGCCCCCAAACCCCTGGTCAATCTGGTCCGCCCCGCCGTGTCCCTGCTGGCGGGTATTCCATCGGTGGTCTACGGCCTCGTCGGCATGTGCGTGCTGGTGCCCGCCCTGCGCTCCTGGCTGAACCTCCCCGCCGGGGACAGCCTGCTGGCCGCCACCATCGTGCTGGCGGTGATGATTCTGCCCTCCATCATCAACCTCTCCGAGACCGCCCTGGAGGCGGTGCCCAGGGAGTATGAGGAGGCGTCCCTGGCCTTGGGAGCAACCGAATTGGAGACCTATTTCCGGGTGTCCGCCCCTGCCGCCAAGAGCGGCATCGCGGCGGCGGTGGTGCTGGGCATCGGCCGGGCCATCGGCGAGGCCATGGCCATCATGATGGTGGCCGGCAACGTGGCCAATATGCCCGCCCTCACCCAAAGTGTCCGCTTTCTGACCACCGGCATCTCCATCGAGCTCAACTACTCCCAGGACGGCAGCCTCCAGCGGCAGGCCCTGTTTTCCATCGGGCTGGTGCTGTTCCTGTTTATCATGCTCATCAACGCCTTCCTGAACCTGGTGTTGAAGCGGGACAAGGAGGGCTGATATGCACAGCACATTATCCCCCGGCCGTCGGGCCTATGACATCGGCGCGCGAATTCTGCTGTACCTCAGCGCCGGTCTCACCTGCGGCCTGCTGGTGTTTTTGATCGGCTACATCTGTGTCCGGGGCATCCCCGGCATCTCGGTACAGTTGCTCACCACCGCCGGGAGCGTCCTCCGGGGCACCGTCGGCATTTTCCCCGCCATCCAGAACACCCTGTTCGTCATCGTGGTGTCCCTCATCGTGGCTCTGCCCCTGGGTGTCGGCGCGGCCATCTACCTGACGGAGTACGCCCGGAACCGGCGGCTGGTGGCGGTTATCGAGTTCGCCACCGAGACCCTGGCGGGCATTCCCTCCATTATCTACGCCCTGGTGGGGGTCATCGTGTTCTGCACCGCCCTGCGCCTGCAAAAGGCCCTGCTGGCCGGGGCGCTGACCCTTGTTATCATGAATCTGCCCACCATCGTCCGCAGCACCCAGGAGAGCCTGAAAACAGTGCCCCAGTCCTACCGGGAGGGCGCCCTGGGCCTGGGCAGCGGCAAATGGCACATGATCCGCACCGTGGTGCTGCCCTCGTCCATCGACGGCATTGTCACCGGCTGCATCCTGGCCATTGGCAGGGTGGTGGGGGAGAGCGCGGTGCTGATGTACACCGCGGGCCTGTCCACCGCGGCCCAGGACTTCTCGTCCCTCGCCGGCATGATGAAGGCCTCCGGCGCCACCCTCACCGTGGCTCTGTACCACTACGCCAAGGAGAACGCCGACTTTGCCGTGGCCTTCTCCATCGCCACTATCCTGCTCATCCTCACCGTGGCCATCAATCTGTCGGCCTCGCTGGTGGGGAAAAAGCTGAAAAGGAGCTGACACCATGCCCGATGCCATTATTTCCGCAAAAAATCTGGACTTCTACTACGGCGAGAACCACGCCCTAAAAGACATCTCCCTGGATATCCCGGAGCACAGGATCACCGCTCTCATCGGCCCCTCCGGCTGCGGGAAGTCCACCTTTCTCCGCACCATCAACCGCATGAACGACCTCATTGAGGGGGTAAAGGTGACCGGCTCCCTGACTTACCGTGGGGAGGAGATCTACGACCCCGCCCGGGACGTCACCGCCCTCCGGAAGAATATCGGCATGGTGTTCCAGAAGCCCAACCCCTTCCCTATGTCCATCTACGACAATGTGGCCTACGGCCCCCGGACCCACGGGGTGCGAAACCGGGTGAAGCTGGACGAGATCGTAGAGGAGTCCCTCCGGGGCGCGGCCATCTGGGACGAGGTGAAGGACAGGCTGAAAAAGTCCGCCCTGGGCCTCTCCGGCGGGCAGCAGCAGCGGCTCTGCATCGCCCGGGCCCTGGCCGTGAAGCCGGACGTGCTGCTGATGGACGAGTCCACCTCCGCCCTGGACCCCATCTCCACCTCCAAAATTGAGGAGCTTGCCATGGAGCTGAAAAAGGAGTACACTATCGTCATCGTGACCCACAACATGCAGCAGGCGGTGCGCATCTCCGACGATACAGCCTTCTTCCTCCTGGGCGAGCTCATCGAGTTCGGGGAGACGGAGAGGATGTTCTCCCAACCCACGGACAAGCGGACAGAGGACTATATCACAGGGAGGTTCGGCTGATATGCGCACGCGCTTTGACGAGCAATTGGATCTGCTCCACAAGGAGCTGATCACCATGGGCGCCCTCTGCGAGGACGCCATCGCCCGGTCGGTGAAAGCCCTGGACGGCAGGGACCTGGCCCTGGCCAAGTCGGTCCCCGAGATCTCCGCCCGGATCGACAGGAAGGAGCGGGACATTGAGGGACTGTGCCTGAAGCTGCTGCTCCAGCAGCAGCCGGTGGCCACGGACCTCCGGACCATCTCTTCCGCCCTGAAGATGGTGACGGATATGGAGCGCATCGGCGACAACTCCGGCGATATCGCGGAGATTATCGTCACCACCAACCTGACCGGCGTGGACGAGGCCGCCGACGTCCACGACATGGCCCAGGCGGTGATCCAGATGGTGACCAACAGCATCGACGCCTTCGTGAAGCGGGACACCGCCCTGGCCCGACAGGTAATGGCGGACGACGACATGGTGGACGGGTACTTTGACCGTATCAAAAACGCCCTGATTTGCCGCCTCCGCTCCCCGGAGGCGGATGTGGAGTACGCATTGGATCTGCTGATGGTGGTAAAATATTTGGAGCGCATCGGCGACCACGCGGTGAACGTGGCCCGGTGGGTGCTCTTCTCCATCACCGGCTCGCGGGAAAGGGAATGACTTATGATCTACGTCCTGGAGGATGACGGCAGCATCCGCAACCTGATGCTCTACACTCTGAATACCGCCGGCTTCCAGGCCGCGGGCTTTTCGGACAGCGGCCCCTTCTGGGCGGCGGTCCGGGAGGAAAAGCCGTCTCTCATTCTGCTGGACATTATGCTGCCCGGGGAGGACGGCATCTCCGTATTGAAGAAGTTGCGCGCCGCCCCCGCCACGGCGGATATTCCCGTCATCATGGCCACCGCCAAGGGCGCGGAGTACGACAAGGTGCTGGGCCTGGATCTGGGGGCGGACGACTACATGGCCAAGCCCTTCGGAATGCTGGAGATGGTGTCCCGGGTCAAGGCGGTCCTCCGCCGGGCGGGGCCGAGGCCGGAGGCCCCGGCGGACGGGGTGCTGCGGATGGGCGATCTGGAGGTCGACACTGAAAGGCGCACCGTCACCGCGAAGGGAGAGCCTGTCCAGCTGACGCTCAAGGAATATGAGCTGCTTCGGACCTTCCTGGAGCGGCCCGGCAGGGTCCTCTCCCGGGATGAGTTGCTCTCCCGGGTGTGGGACGCGGAGTACACCGGCGAGACCCGGACGGTGGACGTCCACATCCGCACCCTTCGCGCCAAGCTGGGCCCCTGCGGGGACTACATCCGGACCGTCCGGGGCGTGGGCTATAAAATGGAGGCTGCATCATGACAAAGCGCATCTTCCGCTCCATCTGTCTGGCCGCCGGAGCGGTGTTTCTGGCCTCGCTGATCCTCATTATGGGGATGCTCTACAGCTACTTTTCCCGGGTGCAGCGCACCCAGCTCCGCACCCAGACCGCCCTGGCGGCCTGCGGCGTGGAAAATCTGGGGGCGGACTATTTCGACGGCCTGGATCTGCCATCCAACCGCGTCACTTGGATTTCCCCGGACGGCACGGTACTCTACGACAGCCAGGCCGACGCCAGGGACATGGAAAACCACCTCCAGAGAGAGGAGATCCAGCAGGCCCTCTCCACCGGCTGGGGGGAGAGTCAGCGCTGGTCGGTGACCCTGCTGGAGCGATCCCTCTACGCTGCGAAACGGCTGGAGGACGGGTCGGTCCTCCGGTTCTCCACCTCCCAGAACTCCGTGCTGACCCTGCTGCTGGGCATGTCCCAGCCCATCGTCATCGTCTGCTTCCTGGCACTGATCCTCTCCATTGTGCTGGCGATGCGTCTGTCCAGGCGAATTGTGGCACCCCTCAATGAGCTGGATCTGGACGATCCGGCGGAAAACGAGTGCTATGAGGAGTTGACCCCCCTGCTGCGGCGCATCAGAGGCCAGCAGAAGGAGCTGCAGCTCCAGGCCGACCGCCTCCGGCAGAAGCAGAATGAGCTGACCGCCGTCACCGGCAGCATGCGGGAGGGCATGGTCCTGCTGAACAAGAGTGGGATGATCCTCAGCATCAACCCCGCCGCCTGCGCCCTGCTGGACACGGACAGGCGCTGCGTAGGCCGGGACCTGCTGACCGTCAACCGGAACCTGGAGCTCCAGGCCGTGCTCTCCAAGGCCCTGGACGGCACGGCGGCGGAGAGGACCATCCCCCTCCACGACAGGCGCTTCCAGGTGGACGCCAGCCCGGTCGTCTCCGGCGGCGAGGTCTCCGGGGCGGTGCTGCTGCTCATTGACGTGACGGAGAAGGAGCAGGCGGAGACCATGCGCCGGGAGTTCACCGCCAACGTGTCCCACGAGCTGCGCACGCCCCTCACCTCCATCTCCGGCTGCGGTGAGCTGCTGAAAAGCGGGTTGGTGAAGCCGGAGGACGTGGCCTCCTTCGGGGAGAACATCTACAGCGAGGCCCAGCGGATGGTGCGCCTGGTGGACGACATCATCAGCCTGTCCCACTTAGACGAGGGGGCGGAGGATCTGAAGCGGGAGCGGGTGGATCTGTACGCCATCGCGCAGACCGCCGTCCAATCCCTGGCGGGCAGGGCGGAGGCCGCCGGCGTGACGCTGGAGCTGACCGGCCGGCCCACCCCCATGGAGGGTATCCCCCAGCTGCTGGGGGAGATCGCCGCCAATCTCTGTGACAACGCCATCAAGTATAACCGCCCCGGCGGCTGGGTCCGCGTGTCGGTGGAGAGCGGCAAGGACGCCGTCCGGCTCACCGTGGCGGACAGCGGCATCGGCATCCCCCAGGAGCACCAGGCCCACATCTTTGAGCGCTTCTACCGGGGGGACAAGAGCCGATCCAAGGCGGTGTCGGGCACCGGGCTGGGGCTCTCCATTGTGAAGCACGCGGTACAGATCCACGGCGGGAAAATCGATCTCTCCAGCGCACCCGGCAGGGGGACCGCCATTGCCGTGTCCTTCCCCATAGAGCAGGCGAAAAACAGGACCTTCGGCTGAGCCGGAGCGTTTTCGGCGGCCTTCTGCGGGAGGCCGCCCTCCACGACAACAGCTACCTCATTCCCACCAAAACCGTTGAGAATAGGGAGGGGTCCGGGCCCCTCCCTATTCTTGACGTTCACCGGGTCCGCTCTCCTTTCACAGGCAAACAAATCCAGCCCGCTTTCTGTATACCTTCCCAACTTTTGCGGATACTATCCATGTTTTCCAGGCCCCATCTGACGGCGGGCGGCGGCGTGCCCTTCAGCGTTTTCAGACCGGGCCCAAGAAAAAAACAGGAGGAATGGATATGAAAGCAACTGGAATCGTGCGCCGTATCGATGATCTGGGGCGGGTGGTCATTCCCAAGGAAATTCGGCGCACCATGCGTATTCGGGAGGGCGACCCGTCACTGATATCATTGCCACCGTGGCAGCGGTTCTGCTTCGGGATGCTGGATCTGGCGAAAAGAGCCGGGTGGGATGATACATAAAGCAACGCCGTGAGCATGTGTAGGATGGCCTATCGATTCTCACAGTCTTTTTTCAATTCTTGTAATATCCGCAGATCAAGCGCACGAGTTCACGGACAATCGGGCGGCTGTCCTCTTTATGGGTACACAGTACACAGGAAATGGTCTCCGGGCAGTCGAACGGAACCCAGGCAAAAGCGGGATTTCCGTCATCGAGAAATTCCGGAGACAGGCATACGCCCCGATCCGCCGCTACATTGGTGAGCGTGGAGTCGTGGTCCGGGCTGTTGAAATAGTGTATTGTTCCCGTGGACACCATCCGTTTCTGCACCTGGCGGAGAGCCAGGGGCGATGGCCCGCCGACCATCAGCGTTCGGCCCGCCAGATCCTCCGCCGTTACCAGCTCTTTGCGGGCCAGCGGATCGTCCGGCTTGGTGACCAGGCAGATAGGGCACTCGTATAGCGGGTAGACCTTGATATCCGGGACCCGCCGCACCTGCTCCGTCACAGCGAACAGAATATCGGTCTCCCCCTTCAAGAACTGTTCCACTGTGCGGCCCGGTGAAAAGACCGGGTCCAATGCCACGTTGGGATGGAGCTTGGCAAACGCGCGGATGATAGCAGGCAGACTGGAGATGGCGGTCCGATTGGGCAGACCGATGGTGATCGACTCCGAATAGCGGGCGCTGAAATTCTGGGCCTGCTCAATGGCGTGGCGCAGCTCCAACCGGATATTGCGCAGCGTGGCGCAGAACTGGGCCCCCGCGGGCGTGAGCGCCGCGCCTTTGCCGGAGCGGGTGAAGATCTGGAATCCAAGTTCTTCCTCCACCGTTTTGATATGATAACTGAGCGTGGGCTGGGCGATGTAGAGATTCTCCGCCGCCCGGTTGAAGTTCTGGGTCTGGGCCAGCTCCAGAATATAATCCATATCCTTCAAAGTCATCTTGTGTCCTCGTCTAATTCAAAATTTATATTGGAAATTATCTTTTTCAATTATACAATCCGAGTATATCGTGGTATGCTGATATTGTCAAGGACACATAAACATCCCCTGTGGGTCCATTCCCCGGCTCTAAAAACAAGGAGGAAAAAACAATGTCTGATTATTTTGGCAAAGAAACGCCCAAGCTGGGCTTCGGTCTGATGCGGCTCCCCAAGAAGCTGCTGAGCACCGACATTGAGCAGGTCAAAAAGATGGTGGATCTCTTTCTATCGGCGGGATTTACATACTTTGACACCGCTTTCGTGTACGGCACCTCGGAACAGGATATCAAAAAGGCGCTGGTGGACCGCTATCCGCGGGATTCCTATACCCTCGCCACCAAGCTCAACGCCTTTATGATGTGCCACGACGAAAAGAGCGCCAAGGGGCAATTTTATAAGAGCCTGGAGCGCACCGGCGCAGGGTATTTTGACTACTACCTGATGCACGCTCTCATGGCGAACAACTACACGAAGTACGACAAGTATCACATCTGGGACTTTGTAAAAGAGCGCAAGGCGGAGGGACTGATCAAGCACTTCGGATTTTCCTTCCACGCGGGCCCGGAGCTTCTGGACAAGCTCCTGACCGAACACCCGGAGGTGGATTTCGTCCAGCTCCAGATCAACTATGCCGACTGGAACAACCCGGAGGTGAACTCCCGTGCCAACTATGAGGTGGCAAGAAAGCACGGCAAATCCATCGTTGTGATGGAGCCGG
>CANRHK010000084.1 GCA_947630395.1 uncultured Oscillospiraceae bacterium | reverse complement strand
AACAAGAAAAATCAGACCGGTTCCGAAGAAGCCTGCCCCTGCTGTTCCCGGCACTGCCCCC
Source organism: uncultured Oscillospiraceae bacterium (assembly GCA_947630395.1). Taxonomy (GTDB): domain Bacteria; phylum Bacillota; class Clostridia; order Oscillospirales; family Oscillospiraceae; genus Pelethomonas. Next base: position 9,494 of record CANRHK010000084.1, on the reverse strand, counting down.
TCAACGCTACAAGCTGTGAAAAGGGCGCGGCTTATGCCGCGATGTCCCCCGAAGAGCGGGCCGCCAACCATGAGGCCCACAGCCACGGCAAGCGCGGCGGTCACCACCATGGCGGCGATGACTTCCACAACCGCGGCGAAGGCCGTGTCCGCGGTCACGGTCCCCATGAGGGCAGACCTGGCGGTCCTGGCCCTCGCGGCCCCCATGGTCCACATCCGGAGTTCCTGGACGACCCTGATTCCCTGAACGGCCTTATGCACCGGTGCGGCCACGCGCTTCGCCACCGGGCCGACCGGGATCGGGGCCAGCGGAGCGTATTAGCACTGCTGGCTGCTTGGGGAGAGACCGACCAGCGCACGCTCCAAAACGCACTGGCTATCCAGCCGGGTTCTGTCAGTGAACTGCTTTCCAAGCTGGAGGCCAAAGGCTACATCGTTAAGGCCCGCAGCGAGCAGGACCGCCGCATGGCAACCGTCGCGCTCACCGAAGAGGGCAAGGCGGCAGTCCGGAGCCTTCCCGATAAAAAGCAGGATCTGTATGCAGCCCTCACCTCCGAGGAACAGGAGACATTGAAGGCTTTGCTGAAGAAACTGTTGAAAAGCTGGGAATGATACCGGCGTGGTACGGATAGCCTCCCAAATCAGGCAGACTGTTGAAGAAGCGATACGATGTAGATTCCACACAGATTCCAAATAACCGCCACGCGCATTCCTCATTCATGGCTTATCCTATCATCACTGACGGAAGTCAGAATCATGAAAGGTGGAATAAGCCATGAAGAAGAAAATCATCGTACTATCCGCTGTTGTAACGGCGCTTGTGCTGTCAGTGGGATGCGTGACCGCGTTTGCCGCCGAGTCGGATGGGTTCAGCTATCTCACCGGGCGACAGCGCAGCACCTCACGGAATGAACTGTACGCGCAGGCGGCTGAGCTGCCGGAGGAGGAGCAGAACGCTTTCCTTGCGGAGAACGGTATCGCGGACACCCCATACTCCGAAGAAGCGGTGGCATCCTACGGCTACGTCACCGGTCAACAGGTCGGTTCCCAGTATGAGGACGACACCGAGGATAAGACTGGCTACAGCTACACCACGGGGCAGGAAATCGGCGCATCCTATGCACCGGAAGCCGAGGATGGAAGCGCATACAGCTATCTGACTGGGCAGCAGAATAGCACAACTCGCAATGATCTGTATGCACAGGCCCAGGAGCTTCCTGAAGATCAGCAGGACGCTTTCTTGGCTGAAAACGGTATTGGGGAAACGCCCTGGTCCGAAGAAGCGGCGGCATCTTACAGCTACGTTGGCGGCCAGCAGAGAGGCGCGTCTTACCGGCAGGGCGATGATGCGGACAGCGCACAGGATATGTCCGGGTACAGCTACCTGACCGGCCAGCAGCGCGGCAACAGCTATCACAAGTAACACAAAAACGAAATGCGCAAAACGGCAGACCGTCCAAACGGCGGTTTGCGTTTTGCGCTGTTTAGGAGGGAGAACATGGCTTACCTGTTGGCCGTCGATGACGAGAGGGACATTGTTGAGCTCATTTCCCGTTTTGCGGAGCATGAGGGGCACACCGTCGATACGGCGGATAACGGTGCCCAGGCGCTGAGCCTGTGCCAAAGGAACGACTATGACCTTATCATCCTCGACATTATGATGCCGGAGATGGACGGGTTCACGGTCTGCAAGAAGCTCCGGGAGGAAAAACAAACCCCCGTCATCATGCTCTCCGCATTGGGGACGGAGTACGACAAGCTGATGGGCTTTGAGCTGGGCATCGACGACTATGTGGTGAAGCCTTTCTCTCCTCGGGAGCTGATGGCGCGGGTCAAGGCGGTTCTGGCCAGGAACAGGACGGAGAAACCGAAAAGCGAAATCGTGATACAGGGTATCCGGATCGACACATTGGCCCATGAGGTTTTTGTGGACGGGGCGAAAGCGGAACTGACCGCGAAGGAATATGATCTGCTTGTCTATCTCATACAAAACAAGGGGATCGCCCTGACGCGGGAGACCATACTGAACAACCTGTGGGGCTATGACTATTTCGGCGACGACCGCACGGTGGACTGGCAGATCAAGCTGCTGCGCGGCAAGCTGGGGCCCTATCGGAAGTGTATCGTAACTTTGCGGGGAACGGGGTATCGGTTCGATGAAAAGGCGTAAGTCCTTCGGCGTAAAGCTGTGGCTGTGGTTCGTGTTTTTCTCCGCCGCCATCTTTCTTGCGCTTTGGCTTTTGCAGACGGTGTTTTTGCAGAGCTTCTATAACGATATGGCGATCCGCAGCGCGGAAAAAGCAGCCGCGGAAATGGCCGAACATTCTTCAAGCGCGGATTTTTATGACGTGATCGATGAAACAGCAGCGGAAAACTCCCTGCTTGTATTCGTGACGGACGCTGAGGGAAATATCCTGTACAGCGCCGATGAATATAAGGGCCTCTACGGAAACTCCGGGCAGACGGAACCGAAAAACGGGAATCCCTACTTTTCCTCTGACGAAATCCTGAACTGGGAAAAAGGCGCGCTGCGGAATCTGCCGTACAGCTATGAATCGTTCATTGCGAAGCTAAAAGAGACCGGCGAGGACAGCGCCGGCTTTATCTCGGAGGACAATGCGGCCTATGTGGCGGGGTGCGTCCTTCCGAATGGAGATATCCTCTATATCAGCATGCCCCTGGGCACGGTGGGCGGCACTGTCCGAATCTTGCGGCTCCAGCTCCTGTGGGTTTCCGTTTTGTCTCTGATCCTGGGCTTTGCCCTCGCCTGGGTCATTTCAAAACGATTTGAAAAGCCGGTCGCGGAAATAGCCGATTCGGCGAAGCAGATCGCCGTTGGCAACTTCCACCCGGAACTGCCAAAGGGCTTTTGCACGGAACTGGACGAGCTGTCAGATACATTGGGTGAGACGGCGCTGCGTTTGGAGAAGGCCCAAAATGCCCAGCGGGAATTTCTCGCCAACGTCTCTCACGATTTGAGGACGCCTCTCACCATGATAAAAGGCTATGCGGAGATGGTCAAAGAGATCTCATGGAGCGACGCGGAAAAGCGAGAAAAGGATCTTGATGTCATCACCCGCGAGGCGGACAGGCTCACGGCGCTGGTCAATGAGATCCTGGATTTTTCTGCTATGCAGGCAAACGGTGTGCCGCAGGAGTACGGCGTTATCGACCTGAGCCGGGCAGTCCAGGATGTGATTGGACAGTTTTCGCCCTTCTGCGAACAGAACGGCTTCGTAATCGAGGCAGAGATCACGGACGGCCTTACCGTATCCGCGGACGAGGCGCAGATCAAGCGGGTCATCTATAATTTCATCGACAACGCTGTGAATCACACAGGCGAAAGCAAAAAGGTCAAGGTGTCGCTGACAGCAGCGGACGGCTCCGCGCGGTTTGCGGTGAAGGATTACGGCAAGGGTATCGCCGATGAGGACCTCCCATATATCTGGGACCGCTACTACACCGCCCGAAACAGGAAGAACAAAGCGGTCGTGTCCGGGCTGGGGCTGTCCATCGCAAAGGAAGTATTAACAGCGCATAAAGCGAAATTTGGCGTCGACAACCGAAATGACTGCACGTTCTGGTTTAAACTAAAAATCTGCTCCAATATATAGGATGCTGTTGGTTGAGCAAATGCTCCCGCATACCTCACCAAGATCAAAACGCCCGTTTCCAATGCGGCTGACACGCTCCAGCCGCCGGAAACGGGCGTTTTGGCCCTTTATTTTGGAGTCCCGATGACCACCGCACCGCTGCTGTCATGCTTTGTGCGGTATTATGATGGATATCTGCCGGAACAGGAACCGGTTGATGGGTCCAAGGAGCCATATCTGCACACAGAACGCAAAGATCCAGTTGACGGGCATCTTGGTGATCCACGACTCCAGAAGCTTACCCACGCTCCATTGGAACTGCACCATGTTGATGAAATTGCTGTATAGGCACATCACCGGACACATGATAAGGACTGTAAAACCCGTGCGAATGCACTGGTAGACGATGGGGTTTTCCATGGGATATTTGGCGGCCTACTTCCCGGCGAACTTCTGGACAAAAAAGAATTGCAGAACAAACGCCAGCGGCGCTTTCTGACAGAAGGCGATGTCTACTTGCCTGAAAAGTTCGATGCTGAAAGCGCCATAAGAGGGAATGAACGCATGCGTCAAATACGATCGTATCTTCTTGTTCCGAAGGAAACAGTAAGCGAAGAGCTCCCAGAGGACATCTTGCCCTCTGGGAGCTCTTATTTCTCTGATTCAGAACCGCAACATGAAATGACAACAAAGCAGCGCGGCCGCGTTTACTGTGGGTACTGTTACGGTGTCATCTCCGTTTCGGGATATGAGTTCTGCATAGGCGCCAAGGACAGCAGTCACAAATACCGATAGCGTTCGTTTTACTATTGAGTTCAAGGAAGCTTTCGTGAGGCAATATGAGGCAGGTATATGAGTCGGACAAAAGAAGATGCAATTAAAATCGTGATACAGTTAGGGAATACCGTCATCGCCCATCGGAGCGCACCATCTCGTCGCCCACCGAGATGGTCCCCGGCTCTAGCACCCGGGCAAAGACTCCCTCCCGAGGCATGATGCACTCGCCCATCTTCTGAAAGATCGCACAGTGGCTGTGGCACTCCTTGCCGATCTGGGTCACCTCCAGCAGCACATCTCCGCAACGCAGCAGCGTTCCCACCGGCATCATGCGGAAGTCGAAGCCTTCCACCACCAAATTCTCCCCAAAGGCCCCGGGGATCACACCGGCGCCTTTCTCGTTGAAGGCCGCGATCTTCTCCGCGCTCAAAAGGCTGACCTGCCTGTGCCACTTGCCGGCGTGGGCGTCGCCGCGGATTCCCCACTCCGCCTCAAACCAGGCGCTTTTGACATCCGTTTTCTGGATGCCCTTCCGGCCGCTCACACATACCGCGATGACTTTGCCCATGCTCATTCCTCCTTTAACCGTTCCCTCTGCGTGGACGCAGAGGGGTTCGCTCCGCAGACCAGGTCCTTCACCACCTCGCCCGCTAGGATCAGCCCCGCCACCGCCGGGACAAAGGCATTGCTGCCGGGGACCTGGCGGCGCTGGGTACACTTGCGGGCTGTGCCAGGCGGCAGATGCAGTGGGCGCGGCAGCTGATGGACATGTCCTCGACGGGCGTCATAGGGGGTTCCCTGGAGTATACCACCTTCAGGCTGCGGATGTCCCGCTTTTTCAGCTCCCGGCGTATCACACGGGCCAGAGGGCACACAGAGGTCTCATAGATATCCGCCACCTCGAAAGCAGTCGGGTCCATCTTGTTGCCCGCCCCCATACAGCTGATGATGGGGACCCCCGCCCGCTCCGCCTGCTCCACCAGGGCCAGCTTGCCTGTCACGGTGTCGATGGCGTCCACCACATAGTCGTACCGGCTGAAATCGAACTGCCCGGCGGTCTCCGGGCTGTAAAAGGTCTTGTACGTTTGGACCGCCGCTTTCGGATTGATCGCCCTGATCCGTTCCTCCGCCACATCGACCTTGTAACGGGCCACCGTCTCCCTGGTCGCCAAGATCTGACGGTTCAGGTTGGTGAGGCACACCCGGTCGTCGTCGATCAGGTCCAGGGCGCCCACGCCGCTGCGGGCCAGGGCCTCCACCGTGTAGCCCCCCACGCCCCCAATGCCGAATACCGCCACCCGGGCGCGGAACAGTCGCTCCATTCCCTCCTGTCCCAGCAGGAGCTGCGTCCTTGAAAACTGATCAAGCATCCTGTCTATCCTCTTTCTGCTTTACAACACCTCGTTCATACTGCCGGTGCGGTAACCCAGCAGGTCCAACGTTACATAGGAAAAGCCAAGGGACCGCAGCCGCAGGTAGATATTTTTCCGCGTGTCCTCCTCCAACAGCTTCGCAAATTCCTGTGGAAGAACTTCGATCCGGGCGATGGTGCCATGGATGCGGACCCGCACCTGGTGGAACCCAAGGTCCAGCAGGAGCTGTTCCGCCCGGTCCACCATCCCCAGCTTTTCCTCGCTGATGGTCTCGCCGTAGACAAAGCGGGAGGACAGGCAGGCGAAGGACTGCTTGTTCCAGGTGGGCAGCCCCAGCTCCCTGGAAAGCGCCCGGATCTCCGCTTTAGTGAACCCGGCCTGCCGCAGCGGACTCTGTACGCCCAGTTCCTTTACCGCGACCAGTCCGGGACGGTAATCTCCGTTGTCGTCCAGATTGGAGCCCTCCGCCACCGCGCGGATCCCATTCTGCCGGGCGATCTCCCATATCTTCCCGAACAGCTCTCGCTTGCAGAGGTAGCAGCGGTTTTTCGGGTTCTGCCGGAACCCGTCGATGTCCAGTTCCTCCGACTTGCAGACAACGTGCGTGATCCCATTTTTGGCGCAGAAATCTTTTGCCTCCTTCAACTCCCGCTCCGGGAAGGAGCAGGAGGAGGCCGTCACAGCGATCGCCCTCGCTCCCAGCACGTCGTGGGCCGTCCGCAGCAAGAAGGTGGAATCCACCCCACCGGAGAAGGCCACCGCCACGCTGCCCAAGGCCCGCAGATTCGCTTTCAACTGTTCATATTTCTCATGCGCTGCATCCATGTTGAACTCCTTATCATTCTCGTAATGTAAAAAAAATCCTGTCCAAGAAATAAATATATTTTCATACTATGATGATTGGTAATCATAGCACATAGCCTGTCCTTTGTCAACTGGAGGATATGATAGAATAAATAATTGACGTTTCGCCAAAGCATGATATAATATCAATATACTATGAAAATAGGTATAACGAAGGCTGTGTGACCCAAATTCAGAGAATGAAAAAGAGGGACTAAGAAACTATGAGATCAATCCTTATCAAAGATACCACCCGCGAGGAGCGGGAGCGCATCGTCGCCAGGGCTCTGGCCGTCTGCGGCGGCGCCTGTGATTTTTGCAATGGCTGCGACAACCTGGGCGGCGGGCGGATCGACGAACTCTACCGCCCCTATATCGAGGGCCAGAGGGAGATCGCGGAGATCAATGAGGCGTATCGCGCCGGTTTTGTCCGCGGGTAAAACTCCCTTCACAAATATACCGGGTCTTCCCCATACGGGGAGGGCCCGGTATATTTGTTATGCAGAAGTCCCGCAAAACTGATACCATTAAAAATTGTTATTCTGAAGCTTTATATGGAACCAGATCGTCGTATAATGCAGATATGCCAATTTCCCGAGGAGGTAAATAGGAAATATGGAAAAGACCCGTTATAAACTGAATAAAGAGTTGGCGCAGATGCTCAAGGGCGGCGTCATCATGGATGTCACCACGCCGGAGCAGGCGAAGATCGCGGAGGCGGCCGGGGCCTGCGCGGTGATGGCGCTGGAGCGCATCCCGGCGGACATTCGCGCCGCCGGCGGGGTGTCCCGCATGAGCGACCCGCAGATGATCCGGGGCATCCAGGAGGCGGTGTCCATCCCTGTGATGGCGAAATGCCGCATCGGCCACTTTGTGGAGGCACAGATCCTGGAGGCCATTGAGATCGACTACATCGACGAGAGCGAGGTGCTCTCCCCCGCCGACGACGTGTACCACATCGACAAGACGAAATTCAAAGTTCCCTTCGTCTGCGGCGCCCGGGATCTTGGCGAGGCGCTGCGCCGCATTGCCGAGGGGGCGTCCATGATCCGCACCAAGGGGGAACCGGGCACCGGTGACATCATCCAGGCGGTCCGCCATATGCGGGCGATGAACGCCGAAATCCGCCGGGTCCAAAACCTGCGGGAGGACGAGCTGTTCGAGGCGGCAAAGCAGCTCCAGGTGCCGCTGAATCTGCTGCGGTCTGTCCACGAAAACGGACGGCTGCCGGTGGTGAACTTTGCCGCGGGCGGCGTGGCCACACCGGCGGACGCGGCGCTGATGATGCAGCTGGGAGCCGAGGGCGTGTTTGTGGGCTCAGGTATTTTCAAATCGGGGGACCCCGCCAAGCGGGCCGCCGCCATCGTGCAGGCGGTGACCAACTACACCGACGCGAAGCGGATCGCGGAGCTCTCCTCCGGCCTGGGCGAGGCCATGGTGGGCATCAACGAAAACGAGATCGCTCTGCTGATGGCGGAGCGGGGCAAATGAGGATCGGGATACTGGCCCTCCAGGGGGCCTTCGCGGAACACGCCGCCGTGCTGGACCGCCTGGGGACGGAACACTTTCTGATCCGCCAGCTGCGGGACATCAAACTCCCCTTTGATAGCCTGATCCTCCCCGGCGGGGAGAGCACTACCATGGGGAAACTCCTCCGGGACCTGGAGCTGTTTACGCCTCTGGCCGGGATGATCCGGGAGGGGCTTCCGGTATTCGGCACCTGCGCGGGGCTGATCCTGCTGGCGCAGGAGGTGGAGGGAGGGGCGCCCTGCTTCGGGACCATGGGGATCACCGCCCGCCGCAACGCCTATGGCCGCCAGTTGGGCAGCTTCTATACCGAGGCGACGTTCCGGGGGCTTGGCCGGGTGCCCATGACGTTTATCCGCGCGCCCTATATCCAGGCGGTGTCTCCCGGCGTGGAGATCCTGGCGGAGGTGGACGGCCATATCGTAGCCGCCCGGCAGGGGTCCCAGCTCGTCACGGCATTCCACCCGGAACTCACCGATGATCTTCCGTTCACCGATACTTCTTGTCGATAGCGGCACAGCACTCATAACAGGACCGGCACGGTCTGGATCAGACTGTGCCGGTTTCTCTATCTGCAAGAAAAAGTATCAGTACGCAAACGTCCGGAGAAACTGCCGGGCCCGGTCTGTGGCCGGCCTGTCAAAGAACGCCTTGGGCGCCCGGCTCTCCTCCACGATATGGCCGTCTTCCAGAAAGATGACCCGGTCCGCGATCGCCTTGGCGAAGGCCATCTCATGAGTCACGATCAGCATGGTGCTGCCGCTTCGCGCCAGTCCCAGCACCACCTGGAGTACCTCATGGACCATCTCCGGGTCCAGGGCGGCGGTGATCTCATCCAGCAGCAGTATCTCCGGGTGCATGATGAGGGCCCGGACGATGGCGACCCGCTGCTTCTGTCCGCCGGAGAGCTGCCGCGGGTAGTCGTCCTTCCGGTCCGCGAGGCCCACACGCTCCAGGAGATCCAGCGCTTCTTTCTCCGCCTCGGCCCGCTGCCGCTTCTGCACCTTCGTGGGAGCCAGGAGGATATTTTCCAATATGGTCTTGTGGGGGAACAAGTCGTAACTCTGGAAGACCATGCCGATCTTTTGGCGCATCCGGGAGATATTTTTGCTGTCACGGCGCACCGGCTCCCCGTTCAGCAGCACCTCGCCGCCCTGGATGTCCTCCAGGGCGTTGACGCACCGCAGAAGTGTGCTCTTGCCGCAGCCGGAGGGGCCTATCACGACCACCACCTCGCCCTTGTTCACGGTCAGATCGAGGCCGTCCAGGACTGTATGCGCTCCATATGTCTTTTTCAGAGCTTTTATTGCAAGCAGGGCGTTTTCCATCGCCTATGCCCACCTCTTTTCCAGATAGCCAGCCAGCCGGCTGATGGGCCAACA
>CANRHK010000083.1 GCA_947630395.1 uncultured Oscillospiraceae bacterium | reverse complement strand
GTCGCTCATCATCTTGATGGTGTTCACGCCGATGACCTGGCCGTATTGGTTGATGAGGGGGCCGCCGGAGTTGCCGCTGTTGAGGGCGGCGGTGGTCTGGATCAAGGTCATGGTCACCCCGTCCACGTCCACGTCCCGGTTGATATAGGAGATCATGCCGTTGGTAAAGGAGTGGCGCAGCTCGGTGCCCAGGGGGTTGCCGATGGCGTAGGCCGGATCCCCCACGGTCAGCTCGTCGGAGATGCCGAACTCGGCGGCGGGCAGGTCCCGGGCCTGGATCTTCAGCACCGCCAGATCCACTTCCTCGTCGCTGGCTACCAGCTTGGCGTCGTAGGTCTCGTCCACGCCGTACTGGTTGCCAATCCAGACCTGGCAGGAGCTGCACCCGGCGATGACGTGGTGGTTGGTGAGAATATAGCCGTCAGAGGTGAAGATGATACCGGTGCCCACGCTGTAGGTGCCCTTGCCGGAGTCCCCCAGCACCGTCACCACAGAGGGGTTCACCTGGGTGTAGATGTCCTGAGCCGGCAGGGGGCTGCGGCCCGCGGCGGAGGTCAGGGCCAGCCGCGCCTCGCCGCCGGTGGAGTAGCGTGGGATGGTGGTCTCCTCCCTGGAGTAGTCGTCGTCATCCCAGTAGTAGTCGTAGTCGCCGCCGTGGGGCGGACGGTCGCCGTCCGTCCGGTCTCCGCCGGGCAGGGAAAAGCCGTAGCGGTACACATACCACAGTCCCGCGCACACGCAGATCAAAAGCACCAGCAGGGAGACGCCCACGAAGATGCGGACACCCCAGCGGCCCTTCTTGCTCTGCTCCGGCGGAGCGATGGCGCTCTGCCACAGGGACCTGCTGGAAGCAGGCATGGGCGGCGGGGCGGGGCGTCCGTCCGGTCTCTCCGACGGGGGCGCCGGTTGGACTGCGGGGCGGATCTGCTCCTGGGCCTGTTCCGGGACGTATTCCTGTGTCTGTTTCTGAGTCTGCTCCTGCGCCTGTTCCCGGGCCTGTGAGCGCCGCATGCTCTCCGGCAGCGCCCGCTCATAGCGGAGGACCACCGGCTCTATCCGCTCCTGCTGTTCCGCCTGGCGGTAGGTCAGCACGACCTCGCAGGTCTGCTCGATGTGAAGATCTTCCATAGCACTCCGTCCTTATCCGCTCTTGCTCTTGTCCTCCGCCGCCAGTTGGACGGTGAAGGAGAAGGTGGTGACGCCGTCCACGCTGGCGGCGGTGATTTTCTCGTGGTGCTGCTCCAGAATGGTGCGCACGATATAGAGGCCCAGCCCCACGCCGTCCTTGTCCTCGCTGCGGGACTTATCCGTCTTGTGGAACCGCTCGAAGATCCGGGGAAGCTCCTCCGGGTCGATGGTCTCCCCCTGGTTGCGGACGGTGACCACGGCCTTCTCCCCCTGCTTCTCCAGGCCGAGAAACAGGGTGCTGCCCCGGGAGGCGAACTTGGCCGCGTTCTCCAGCAGGTTGTAGACCACCTGGGTGAGAAGGTCGCTGTCCCCTAGGACGATGACCTCCTCGTCGGGGATCTCCACGTCCACGTCCAGTCCCCGGCCGGTGATCTTCTTCTCCATGCTCACCAGCACCCGGCGCATGGCCTCGCTGAGGTCGAAGGGGCGCTTCTCCTTGATAAGATCCAGGCTCTGGAGCTGGCTCACGTCCAGCATCCGCCGCACCAGGCGGCTGAGCCGCCGGCTCTCGTCGGAGATGATCTGGAGGTACTGCCGCTCCTCCTCCGGGGAGATGACCCCGTCCAGGATGCCGTCGGCGTAGCCGGCGATGGTGGTCATGGGAGTCTTCAGCTCGTGGGAGATGTTGGCGATGAACTCCCGCCGCCGCTGCTCGGTCTGCTGGAGGGAGTCAGCCATGGTGTTGAAGGCCTCGGTCAGCTCCCCGATCTCGTCGTCCCGCCCGGTGTCCTGGACCCGGGCATCGAAGTTGCCCTCGGCGAAGTTCCGGGCCGCGGCGGACATGTCCCGGATAGGCTTGGTCTGCTGCATGGTGGTGGTGGCCGTGGCCACGAACCCGATGAGCAGCACCGTGATGGCCGTCATGCCGAAGATGCCCAGGAAGGCTCGCCACATCTCCGTGGTGCTGTTGGGCTCGGCTACGGCCAGCACCGGTCCCACCACTGTGCCGTCGTCCGCCGTCCGGGCGGGGACGGCCACCACCAGCCTGGGGTTCTCATAGACCCCAAGATCGCTGCTGCCGGTGTAGGCCTCCCCCTGGCTGAGCCGCTCCCACATGGCCTCGGGCAGGGAGAGCTGGGCGTTGGCGATGTCGCTGTTGGTGCTGATAAAGCCCCGGAGGTTGGGGACCCAGATCAGAAAGTCGGTGTCGCTCATCTGCTCGGCCACATCCACAATCTGGCTTAGATCCGTGCGCAGGCTGCCCCAGGCCTGGACCATATCCGGCTTGTTGAAGGCGTCTACCGCCATCTGGGCGATGATGCCGGCGTTGTCCTCCAGCTCGCCGCGCTTCTGGGAGACAATGTAGCTGTAGCTGAGGGCGAAGAAGGAGGTGCCCAACAGCACCAGCGTCAGCGCCACCATGCCCACGGTCACGGTGAAGGTCCGCCAGTAGATGCCCTTGAATCTGCGCATGAAAGCGCCCCCTTACTTGACCTTGGGCATCAATTCAAACTTGTAGCCTACGCCCCACACGGTCTTCAGCGCCCACTGGTCGGAGACGTTCTCCACCTTCTCCCGCAGGCGCTTGATGTGGACATCCACGGTGCGGCTGTCGCCGAAGTAGTCAAAGCCCCATACCTCGTCCAGCAGCTGGTTGCGGGTGTAGACCCGGTTGGGGGTAGAGGCCAGGTGGTAGAGGAGCTCCAGCTCCTTGGGCGGGGTGTCCACCTTTTTGCCGTCCACCGTCAGCTCATAGGAGTCCAGGTCGATGACCAGCTTGTCGAAGGTGAGCCGCTTGCGGGTGTCCTCGGGGATCTCAGTGCGCCGGAGGACGGCGTTGATGCGGGCAATAAGCTCCTTCATCTCAAAGGGCTTGACGATGTAGTCGTCCGCCCCCATCTCCAGGCCCTGGATGCGGTCGAAGACCTCACTCTTGGCGGTGATCATGATGATGGGGGTGCGGCTGGTCTCCCGGATCTTGCCGCACACCGCCCAGCCGTCCATTACCGGCAGCATGATATCCAGCAGCACCATATCCGGCTGCATGGCGCGGAACGTCTCCACCGCGCTGCCGCCGTCAAAGACGGTCTGCACCTCGAACCCCTCCCGCTCCAGATACATCCGGATCAGATCGGAGATGTTGTGGTCATCCTCCACGACTAATATCTTTCTGGCCATGGTTTCCCTCCCGTCCCCGCAGGCGCGGAGATATTTCAATCGATATTCAAATTATATCCCCCACCGGGGGAATTGCTTGAACTTTTTGTAAATTAGGACCCTTTCCGGGGGCCTTACGCGGCGGGGAACGTCTCAGGCGGTGAGGCGCCAGGCGCACAGCCGGTACTGGCCCTCCCGCAGCTCCGCCAGCAGGCTCCCCAGCCCCGCCAGCGGCTGCCCGCCGTCCAGGCAGAGGGACAGATCCCGCCGGTATTGGTCCACCGTCCGCAGCAGGGCGCCGGCCTGGGCCGCGCTCTCCAGGCCCGCCGTCCGCTGGTCCAGCTCCGCCGTCACACGCACGCAGCCGGCGTCCTCCAGCAGCCGATCCAGTTCCTCCGCCCCGACGCCCTCGCCCTCATACCAGACCAAGTCCAGCCAGCTGCACGAGGCGCTCCAGAGGAGATCTCTGGCCCGCCGGATCCGGGCGCGGATCTTCTCCTCCGTCTCCTCCCCGCACCGCAGGGCGATGCCCTGGCCGGTGGCTGTGAAGCCACGCAGCAGATCCGCGTCCTCCATCTGCTCCGCCGTCAGCAGGAAGGTAGCCCCCGCATCCCCCAGGCGCTCCAGCAGTTCCCGCACGTCCCCCGCCCCGGCGCAGTCCAGAATGAGGTAGACCTTCTGCCCGTCGGCAGAGTGGACGGGGGGCTCCGGCGGGGTGATGGAGTCAATATATTCCTGGTAGCGGCTGGCCATCACGCCCGCGGCGGCCTCAATAAAGCTGGCGTCATCCCGGACGGCGTTGGCGCTGGTGACGCGGATCAGCGGAAAGGTGTCCGTCTCGTTGTAGCTCCAGTCCAGCCCAAAGAAACGGCACACCAGGGACAGGGGGAAGAACACCACGCCGCCCTGCTCGATGGCACAGGCGTCGTAGTTTTTTCCATGCCTGTCAAAGACCCGCTGCCCCTCCAGATCAAAGCGCAGATCCGTCCAATGGTCATAGAGCACCGCCAGCCCCGCGCCCTCGTTGCGCACGTAGTTGACGCCCAGATCCGTGCCCTCAAAGATGCGGCTGGACACGTAGAGCACGCCGTCGGACCAGAAGGGCATGGTGCCGCCGGTCATGGGCAGCACCTCCTCGTTGACGGCGGTGAAGCAGATCTCCGCCGGCGCGGCGCCTCCCGCCGGCGGCGCCAGCGTCAGAAGCAGAAGAACCGCCGCCAGCAGGGCGATTCCCCTCCGTATGCGTTTCATGCGGGCGCCTCCCTCCGGCCAAACTCTCTCCTGCTATATGATAGCACAAAGCAGGGGCGGTGACAATCAGAAAATATCCGGAACCGGAGGCGGAATTTAGGATTTCCGTATAGAAAACCCCTGTCCGCCCCGGGAACAATCGTTCAAATGTCCGGGATTGACAAATGGTCGGGATATGTTATAATAATTTAGCGCGTTAGCGTGATAGCACGATAACACGATGAAAAGAACACACATAAAAGGGGAAATCAAGATGAAAAAGATCGCACTGTTTCTGGCCGCGCTGATGCTGGTCATGTGCCTGGCCGCCTGCGGCGGCAGCTCCGGCAACTCCGGCGGATCTTCCGCCGACTCCGACAAGGCCTACGTTCAGGACAAGGGCACTATGATCGTGGGCATGACCGACTTCGCCCCCATGGACTACCGGGACGAGAGCGGCGAGTGGATCGGCTTTGACGCCGACATGGCCAAGGCCTTTGCCGAGGAGTTGGGCGTTGATGTGGAGTTCGTGGAGCTGGCCGACTGGGACAAGAAGTCCCTGGAGTTGGACGCTAAGTCCATTGACGTGGTGTGGAACGGCATGACCCTCACCGATGATGTGAAGGAGCTCATGGGCACCAGCGAGGCCTACTGCGAGAACAAGCAGGTGGTGGTCACCAAGGCCGACGCGGCGGCCAACTACAAGAGCGTTGACGACATCAAGGAGCTCTCCTTCGCCGTGGAGAACGGCTCCGCCGGCGCCGAGGCCCTGGACGCCGAGGGCATCACCTACACCGTGGTGGACACCCAGGCCAAGGCCCTGATGGAGGTGGCCTCCGGCAGTTCCGACGCCTGCGTCATCGACCTGCTGATGGCGGGCGCCATGATTGGCGAGGGCACCGACTACGACGAACTGGCCATGACGGAGATCAGCCTCACCGACGAGCAGTACGGCGTGGGCTTCCGAAAGGGCAGCGACCTGGTGGACGCTTTCAACACCTTCTGGAAGAAGGCCTACGACGCGGGCACCGTCATGGAGACCGCCGAGAAGTACGGCATCGCCCAGAATATCATCGCGAAATAACAGATAACAAAGGAAAGCGTTGTCAATGGCGCAAGGCAGAGGGGACTCTGCCTTGCGCCGGCTTTGAGGGAGAGAGATATGTCGTTTTGGGACGTCAATGTAACCTTGATGAAGGGGCTGGTGGTCAGCGTCGAGCTGTTTTTCCTGACCCTGCTGTTCGCCATCCCCCTGGGGCTTGTCATCTGCCTGGGATCCATGAACGGCTGGCGGCCCCTGCGGTTCCTGGCCGGACGGGGCCGGTCCGGCGGGGCTCGGGCAGTCTGTGGGGCGCTGGGCAGCTTCATGCCCGTCCGGGCCGTGTGCCGGCTGGTGGTGTGGATCATCCGGGGCACCCCGCTGATGCTCCAGATCCTGGTGGTGTACTTCGGCCCCGGGCTCATGTTCCACTGGCCCCTGCTGCCCCGCTTCACGGCGGCGCTGTTGACCTTTGTCATCAACTACGCCTGTTACTTCTCCGAGATCTACCGGGGCGGCATCCAGGCCATCCCCCGGGGGCAGTACGAGGCGGGGCAGGTGCTGGGCATGACCAGAGCGCAGACGTTCTTCCACGTGATTCTGCTCCAGCTCATTAAGAACGTGGTGCCCCCTATGGGCAACGAGCTCATTACCCTAGTGAAGGACACCGCCCTGGTGCGGGTCATCTCCGTGTATGAGCTGATCTGGATGGGCGAGTCCTTCATCAGGAAGGGGTTCATCTGGCCGCTGTTCTATACCGGCGTGTTCTACCTGGCCTTCAGCGGGCTTCTGACCCTGCTGCTGGGCTGGTTTGAGAAGAAGCTCAGCTATTTCCGGGCGTAAGGAGGGGAGACGTATGCCGATTCTGGAGGTACAGAACATTCACAAGCGTTTCGGCAGGACCGAGGTCCTGAAGGGCATCGACTTCTCCCTGGAGCAGGGGCAGGTGTTGTCCATCATCGGCTCCTCCGGCAGCGGAAAGACCACCCTCCTGCGGTGTATCACCCAGCTGGAGCAGGCGGACAGGGGCCGGATTATCGTCAGCGGCCGGACGGTCTTCGACGCCGGGGAGGCTTTGACGCTCACCAAGGAGGAGAAGCGCCAGCGCCAACTGACCTTCGGCATGGTGTTTCAGTCCTTCCACCTGTTCCCCCAGTACAATGTGCTGGAGAACGTGACCCTGGCCACCCGGCTCCACGCCAGGGAGCTGCCGGATTTTTCCGCCAGAAAGGCGGAGATCCTCTCCGAGATTGATAGGGAGGCCCGGGAGCTCATCGCCAGTGTGGGCCTCTCCGAGAAGCTGAAAAACTACCCCTGTGAGCTCTCCGGCGGCCAGCAGCAGCGGGTGGCCATCGCCCGGGCCCTGGCTATGAAGCCCCAGATCCTCTGCTTTGACGAGCCCACCTCTGCCCTGGACCCGGAGCTCACCGGCGAGGTGCTGTCGGTCATCAAGTCCCTGGCAAACCGGCACATGACCATGATCATCGTCACCCACGAGATGCGCTTTGCCCGGGAGGTGTCCGACCAGGTCCTCTTCATGGACGGCGGCCACATCCGCGCCCGGGGGACACCGGAGGAGATCTTCCTCCACCCGGAGGACCCCCGCCTGCGGGACTTTTTGGGCAGTTTCCAGGACCGGGGGCTGTAGCCGGTTCTTATTGCGGCACAAAAAACGAGCGGAAACCCGCTCGTTTTTTGCGTTTGGATACGGTTTCTGTTTTCAGAAGGGCCCGAGGAAGGGGCAGTTCTCATCCATCAGGATAGCGGCCCTTCCCAAATCGGACTCCTGACGTATCTGCTCATAGAGCAGGCCCAGGTTGGCACGGAGGTCCTGCGGCATGGCGCCGGACTCCCAGGCGGCCTCCATGCTCTCCAACAGGTAGACCTCCACATGCGCCCACCCTAGATACACGGCCCTCATGTCATAGCCGCCCGGGCTGATCCGGCGAAAGGGAATGTCCATATCAAAGATCATGCTCAGATCGATACATATCACACGGGACCGCGCGTACAGATCCGCCAGATCCTGGAAGGGAATGGGATCCGGCTGTTGGGATAAATCGCCCAGCCTGCCGGCGAAGGAGGCGTATTCCGCCTGTATCCCGTCGATCATTTTGGCCTCCCGCTTCTGCAGGATCGACGCGTAGACAAAGCAGACGGCCAGCAGCACGGCCAGTACGCAGCAGGTGCACTTGAGGACGGGAAATTTTTTCGGTTTCTGTTCCATAGATGCCTCTCTGTATGTGGATTTACCTTATTATAGAAGATACAGGCCTTTTTTGCAAGACATCTTTTTGAGCTTTTGAGCGAATCGAGGGGGAAAAAATACCCCGCCGGCCCGTCCGTCAATTGACAAAATTCCCCGCCCCTGGTACAATCAATCCGTCCCCCGACAGGGGATATTTAAAAAGAAGGGAGTGCTCCCTATGATCGCCGCCGTCTGTCTGGACGACAACAATGGGATGCTGTTCAACCGCCGCCGGCAGAGCCAGGACCGGCTGCTCCGCGCCGACCTGATCCGGGAGGCCGGGGACGGCCCCCTGTGGCTGGACGCCTACTCCGCCAAGCAGTTCAAAGAGGCCCCGGCCTGCCTCCGGGTGGCGGAGGACTTTCTGGAGCAGGCGGGGGCGGGAGAGCTCTGCTTTGTGGAGGATCGGGATCTGACCGCCTGGGCCGGGAAGCTGGAGGGGCTGATCCTCTACCGCTGGAACCGGACCTACCCCGCCGACGTCCGCTTCCCCCTGTCCCTGGAGGGCTGGCGCCTGGCGCGGACGGAGGAGTTCGCCGGCTCCTCACACGAGAAGATCACCAAGGAGGTCTATGAGAAATGAAGCGTTGGAAGCTCTGTCTCACCGCCCTGGCGCTGAGCCTGTGCCTGCTGCTGCCGGCGGGCTGCGGAATGCCCATGGAGGGCGGCGGCGACAGCTATGACATTGCCTGGACCCTGGACGACATCCCGGACTACGCCGGGGAGCCCTATGTGGTACTCAACGACAACCAGCCGGAATTTTCGGAGGAGTACATGACCACCGACTCTTTCGAGACCTACGGCGAGCTGGACGAGCTGGGCCGGTGCACCATGTGCTGGGCCAACATCGGCGTGGATCTGATGCCCACCGAGAGCCGGGAGAGCATCAGCAGCGTGAAGCCCACCGGCTGGATCCAGAACCAGTACGACTTCGTGGACGGCAAGAGCCTCTACAACCGCTGCCACCTCATCGGCTTCCAGCTCACCGGCGAGAACGCCAACGGGCAGAACCTGATCACCGGCACCCGGTACTTAAACGTGGTGGGCATGCTGCCCTTTGAAAATATGGTGGCGGACTACGTGAAGGAGACGGAGAACCATGTGCTCTACCGGGTGACGCCTCTCTATGAGGACGGTGAGCTGGTGGCCCGGGGCGTCCACATGGAGGGGTACAGCGTGGAGGACGGCGGGGAGGGCGTGTGCTTCAACGTCTACTGCTACAATGTCCAGCCCGGGGTGGAGATCGACTACACCACTGGGGAGAACTGGGCTGCGGACGCCGACAACGGCGGGGACGCCGCCGAGGTCACCTACGTGCTGAACACCAGCTCGAAAAAATTCCACCTGCCTGACTGTTCCGGCGCGAAGAACATGAAGGAGGAGAACCGCCAGGACTACACCGGTACCCGGGAGATGCTGATCCAGCAGGGCTACACCCCCTGCGGCCAGTGCAAGCCGTAACCCGTCATGGCGGAGAAGAAAGCGATCCCGGCCTATGAGCTGATCCGCTCCCACCGCAAGACGCTGGCGCTGGAGATCACGGCGGACTGCCGGGTGGTGGTGCGGGCCCCCATGCGCCTGGGGAAGACCCGGATTGACACGTTTGTGGCGGACCACGCCGGTTGGATTGCCGACCACCTGGCCCGCCAGCAGGCCCGCCGGGACAGCCACCCCGAGCCCACGGAGGAGGAGCGGCTGGACTGCATCCGCCGGGCGCAGGAGCTGCTGCCCACCAAGGTGGCACACTACAGCGCCATCA
>CANRHK010000082.1 GCA_947630395.1 uncultured Oscillospiraceae bacterium | reverse complement strand
TGCTTTTGGGTACTTTTCCCACGAGGGAAAAGTACCCCAGGGCTGCCACGGCAGTGGCAAAAAGAAAAAGACCAATTAGGGGCCGGAGGCCCCCGCGCCTGCACCGAAACAAGAGAGGATCCCTCTATGCCAAAGAAACCAAGACTAGACATATATCTGGTGGAAAATGGCCTCCAGGAGACCAGACAGCGGGCCCAGGCGGTGATTATGGCCGGCCAGGTGTTTGTTAACGGCCAGCGGGCGGACAAGCCCGGCGCACCGGTGCCCGACGGCGCCGCCGTCGAGGTACGGGGGACATCCCTCCGCTACGTCAGCCGGGGCGGCCTGAAGCTAGAGAAGGCTATGTCCCTCTGGCCCATCGACCTGAAAGACAAAATCTGTATGGATATCGGCGCCTCCACCGGCGGCTTCACCGACTGCATGCTCCAGAATGGAGCAAAAAAGGTCTACGCCGTGGATGTGGGCTACGGCCAGCTGGCCTGGAGCCTGCGTAGCGACGGGCGGGTGGTGTGCCTGGAGCGCACCAACGCCCGGTATCTGAGCCATGAGCAGGTGCCGGAGGAGCCGGACTTCTCCAGCGTGGATGTGAGCTTCATCTCCTTGAAGCTGATTCTCCCCGCCATTGCCGGGGTGCTGGCGGAAGACGGCCAGGTGGTCTGCCTGGTGAAGCCCCAGTTCGAGGCCGGCAGGGACAAGGTGGGCAAGAAGGGCGTGGTCCGGGACCCCGCCGTCCACCTGGAGGTGCTGGAGCACTTTTTGACCCACGCCAGGGACAGCGGCTTCCGCGTGCTGGATATGAGCTTTTCCCCCATCCGGGGCCCGGAGGGCAACATCGAGTACCTGGGCTGGCTGGAGCGGGGCGAATGGCTGGAAAGGGATTTTCATTTACAGGAGCTGGTGGAGGAGTCCCACGGCGCTTTGGAGGAGGGAAATCCATGAGGAGAGTGATTCTGTGCCCCAACCCCTACCGGGACAAGGGCCTCGCCGCCGCCAAGGAGGCGGACCGCCTGCTGCGGGAGGCGGGGATGGAGACAGTCTTCTGCCTGCCCTTCAAGCCGGAGGGCGGCGAGGGGCAGTTCGGCGTCCCGTGCCGCCCGCTGATCCAGGAGCTGCGCACCAGCGACCTGGTGGTGGCCTTCGGCGGCGATGGCACCATTCTCCACCTGGCCCGGGCGGCCGCCCAGAGAGGAGTGCCGGTGCTGGGCGTGAATCTGGGCAGCCTGGGCTTCATGTCGGATCTGGAGCTGGGGGAGCTGGAGCGGCTGAAGGACTTGGCCGTGGGCCGCTACCGCCGGGAGCGGCGGATGATGTTGGACGTGGCGGTGCTGCGGGACAGCAGGACGGTGTACGCCAGCTCGGCGCTGAACGACGCCGTTGTCACCAAGGGCGCCATGGCCCGGGTGGTGCGGCTCCAGGTGACCGCCGGGGAGGAGCAGATGGGCGTCTTCACCGGCGACGGCGTGGTGGTGGCCACGCCCACCGGATCGACAGGGTACTCCCTGTCCGCCGGGGGACCCATTGTGGAGCCCACGGCCCAGAACTTCGTCATCAGCCCCATCTGCGCCCACTCCGTGTTTTCCAAGTCGTTTGTCCTCTCCGCCGCCGGCACCGTGACGGTGGCCCCGGCGGAATTGAACCGCAAGCAGGTTTACTTGTCAGTGGATGGGGGAAAGGCCTTTGCCCTCCGCCAGGGGGACAAGGTGCGCATCTCCCGCTCCCGCTATGAGATGGAGCTGCTGCGCCTGACGGATAAGAGCATCTACGAGATTTTAAGAACCAAAATGACAGGAGGAATCGGACATGAAAAATGATCGCCAGGCCAAAATTCTGGAGATTATCGAGCAGGAGCCCATTGACACCCAGGAGCAGCTCCAGCAGCGGCTGCGGGAGCAGGGGGTTGTCTGCACCCAGGCCACTATTTCCCGGGACATCAAGCAGCTGCGGCTGGTGAAGGAGCCCATGGGACAGGGCCGCTACCGCTATACGGTGTCCAGCCAGCGCAGCCGCCTGAATGTGGCGGACAAGCTGCGGACGATTTTCCGGGAGAGCGTCACCGGCATCGACTACGCCCAGAACCTGGTGGTGCTCAAGACCATGCCCGGCCTGGCCGGGGCCGCCGGGGCCGCTCTGGACAGCATGAACATCCCCGGCGTGGTGGGGAGCATTGCGGGGGACGACACGGCGCTGCTGATTCTGCGGGACACCGCCGCCGCCACCAGCCTCTGCGAGGAGTTCCGCGAGATGATTAAGCCCTGAGACGGCCCTCGGGACGCCTTTTTGCTCCGGCAGCGCCGGGGACGGGAGGAATCGGATATGCTGCAAACCCTGCACATTGAGAATATCGCTGTCATTGAGGAGGCGGATATTGCCTTTGACAGTGGCTTTAACGCCCTCACTGGCGAGACCGGCGCGGGCAAGAGCATCGTGATTGACGCCATGGGCGCGGTGCTGGGCCAGCGGACCAGCCGGGAGCTGATCCGCACCGGGGCGCCCAAGGCTTTTGTCAGCGCCGTCTTCACCGGCGTGCCGGAGCTGCCGGCGCTCACAGAGTGCGGCCTCCACCCGGAGGAGGGGGAGCTGCTGCTCCAGCGGGAGATCTACGCCGACGGCAAGAACGCCTGCCGCATCAACGGCCGGCCCGTCACCGTGGCCCAGCTGCGGCGCATCGGCACGTCCCTCCTGAACATCCACGGCCAGCACGACGGCCAGCAGCTCCTGGACGAGGAGCAGCATTTGGGCTATCTGGACAGCTACGGCCGCATGGAGGGCTATCAGGAGACCTACGCCGCCTGCTACCGGACCATGGAGGCCACCCGCAAAAAACTCCGCTCCCTCCAAATGGACGAGGCGGAGAAGGAGCGGCGGATGGACAGCCTCAAGTTCCAGATCGGCGAGCTGGAGCGGGCCAAGCTCCAGCCTGGGGAGGAGGAGGCGCTCAACCAGCGCCGGAACCTCCTGCGCAACGGGGAGAAGTTTGTCTCCGCCATCCAGGGGGCCCTGTGGAGCCTCACCGGCGGGGACGAGGGCGGCGGCGCGGTGTCGGAGCTGCGGGAGGCGGCCTCCGCCCTGGCCGGGGCCAGGCACCTGGACGAGCAGTTCGCCGGCCTCCACGAGCGGCTGGGCAGCCTGTACTCCGAGGCCTACGATGTGGCGGAGACCCTGCGGGACATGGAGTCGGCCTTTGATTTCAGCCCCCGGGAGCTGGATGACCTGGAGAGCCGTGCGGATCTGCTGTATAGGCTGAAAAAGAAGTACGGCTCCACAGTGGAGGAGATGCTGGAGTATCTGGAGCAGTGCCGGGTGGAGCTGGACCGGATCGCTTTCGCCTCCGGCACGGCGGCGCGGCTGGAGAAGGAGCTGGAGAAGGAGAATGCCCAGGTGCGGCGGGCCGGCGGCCTGCTGTCCGACGCCAGGAAGGCGGCGGCAAAGGATCTGGAGCTGCGCATCCAGGACGAGCTGCGGCAGCTGGACATGCCCAAGGTCCGCTTCTCCATCCGCTTTCAGAACAAGGAGCCCGACGAGACGGGCATGGACGAGGTGCGCTTCCTCATGTCCGCCAACGTGGGGGAGGAACTGCGGCCCATCAACAAGGTGGCCTCCGGCGGCGAGCTGGCGCGGATCATGCTGGCGCTGAAAAACGTGCTGGCGGAGAACGACACTGTGGGCACCATGGTCTTCGACGAGGTGGACACCGGCGTCAGCGGCCGGGCGGCGCAGAAGGTGGCCGCCAAGCTGGCCCAGGTCAGCCGCAAGCGGCAAGTGCTGTGTGTCACCCATCTGCCCCAGCTGGCCGCCATGGCGGACACCCACTTCTCCGTGGAGAAGGGGGAGCGGGGCGGCAGGACCTATACCCAGGTGCTGCGCCTGGACAGGGAGCAGCGGAAGGGGGAGCTGGCCCGCCTCACCGGCGGGGAGCACGTCACCGCCGCCATGCTGGCGGGGGCGGAGGAGCTGATCAGCGGCGCGGAGGCCTACAAGGAGAACCTGCGCGCCTGACACCAGAAAGGAACCCGTATGGAAGATATCTCCAGATTAAAAGAATATCTTTTGACCGTCCACCCTGTGCGGAAGACCGCGTTTCAGAAGAAAGAGTTCCGGGAATGGCTGCTGCGGGAGCTGAAGCGGGCGGGCTGGAAGGCCCATGAGGAGACCTACGGCAAGCTCAACGGCAGCGTCAATGTCATCGCCGGGGACCCGGACAAGGCGGTGGTCTTCCTCTGCGCCCACTACGACACCGCCGCCCGGATGCTTATCCCCAACTTTGTCTCGCCCACCAACGTGCTGGCCCACGTGTGCTACCACCTGGCGGCGGCGATTGTTCTGGTGGCGGCGGCGCTGGTCATTTCCTTCGCTGTGTGCTTCCCTCTGAATCAGCCGGGGCTGATGTTTCCACTGTTCCTTGTCCTGGCGGTGGCGGCCCTGGGGATTGCGGCCTACGGCCCCGCCAACCGCAGCAACGCCAACGGCAACACCTCCGGCGTGCTGGCCCTGCTGGCCGCGGCGGGGGCGCTGAAGCGGGATGGACGTGTGTGCTTTCTGTTTCTGGACAACAACGAGAAGAGCCTGCTGGGGGCCTCGGCCTTTAAGAAGAAGCACTGGAACGCCGCCGGCAAGTGCCTCTTTATCAACTTTGACTGCGTGGGGGACGGGGAGCACCTGCTGCTGATCCCCTCCAGAAACAGTCGCTGGGACGCCGATCTGCTCACCGCCCTCCGGGCCGCGTTCCCCGAGGGGGAGGAGATGGTCCCCCACGTGCTGGACAAGGGCCTCCAGTACTACCCCTCGGACAGCCGGAAGTTCAAATTCCACGTGGCCGTCTGCGCCTGCCGCCATCTGGCGGGGCTGGGGTACTACATCCCCAGGCTGCGGACAAAGGGGGACACCACCCTGGAGGAGGGGAACATCGCGTATCTCGTCCGGGGTGTGGAGCGGTTTTTGAAGGAGTATCTGGAATAAAAGAGGCGTCTGCCCCAAAAGAGAAAGCGGCCGGCCGGGAGGCTGGCCGCTTTTCTGATCTTTCCTCTTGACAAATTAGAATAAATGTTCTATCATAGCGACATAAGAACGTTTGTTTGAAAGAAGGGGGGACAAGCGAAATGGACGTGATGGAGAAGCTGACCATTCTCACCGGCGCGGCGAAGTACGACGCCGCCTGCACGTCCAGCGGGGCCCGGCGGAGCCACCGGCCCGGGTACATCGGCAACACCGCGTCCAATATCGTGGGCTGCTGCCACACCTTCTCCGGGGACGGGCGGTGCGTGACGCTCTTAAAGGTGCTGATGACCAACTGCTGCGTCTACGATTGCAAATACTGCGTCAACCGCCGGTCCAACGACATCCGCCGGGCCACGTTCACCCCGGAAGAGCTGGCAAATTTAACCATCCAGTTCTACCGGCGGAACTACATTGAGGGGCTGTTTCTGTCCTCCGGGGTGCTGGGGAGCCCGGACGACACCACCGAGCGGATGATCCGGTGCCTGGAGATGCTGCGGAATCAGTACCGCTTTAACGGCTACATCCACGCCAAGACCATTCCCGGCACGTCGCCGGAGCTGGTGACGCGTCTGGGGCTGCTGGCGGACCGGCTCAGTGTGAACATTGAGCTGCCCTCAGAGCAAGGGCTCACCGCCCTAGCCCCCAACAAGAGCAGAAAGGCCATCTTCCGGCCCATGGGGCTGATTACCAACACCTTACAAGAGAACAAAGAGATGCTGGCAAAGTACCGCCACGCGCCCCAATTTGCCCCGGCGGGGCAGAGCACGCAGATGATTGTGGGGGCCACGGCGGATACGGACAGGCACATCCTGGCGCTGACTCAGGCGCTGTACGACCGCTACCGGCTCAAGCGGGTGTTCTACTCCGCCTATGTGCCGGTGGTGGAGAACAGCCTTTTGCCCTCCCTGGACACCAAGCCCCCGCTACTGCGGGAGCACCGGCTGTATCAGGCGGACTGGCTGCTGCGGTTCTATGGCTTCCGGGCGGAGGAGCTGCTGGACGCTGACGCGCCCAACTTCGACACTAGGCTGGACCCCAAGTGCTGCTGGGCGCTGCGGCACCCGGCGTTCTTCCCGCTGGAGGTGAACACCGCCGGCAGGGAGGAGCTGCTGCGGGTGCCGGGGATGGGCACTGTGTCGGTGGATCGGATCTTATACGCCCGGCAGGCGCGGCGGCTGGAGTTTGAGGACCTAAAAAAATTGGGGGTTGTCATGAAGCGGGCCAGATACTTCATTGTCTGCAAGGGGAAGCCCCTGGAGGGGCTTGCCTTTACCCAAGAGAGCATTATGCGGAATCTTCTGGCGGTGGAGCGGGCGGCGCTGCCCGCCCCAGAGATGGAGCAGATGTCACTGTTCTGATTTTCGGGGCCTGCCGGCCCCGGGCTGGAGGTTCCTGCCGGGACGGGGGATGTGGGGCCTCCCCGGCCCCACGCCCTGGGTTACTTTTTGCTCGTGCAAAAAGTAACCAAAAACACGCTCAGGGGTTTCACCCCTGAGTACCCCAATGGTTTGATTATTTTTGCGCTCGTCCTGCGGATTTCCGATCTAAACCGAACTCGCTCCCGTGTATGGGGCGAAGCGGCTGTTTTGGTGTGTTTTTGCTCAGAGTGATGCGCTGGGGCGGGGGGGATTGGGTGCGCTGGTTGTTTTTATTTGACCAGATGCTTCCCGTCGCTCCGTTCCACTCCGCGAGGGGTGGATGCTGCGTAATATATGCGTAAAGAAACATATTCCTTTTGCGGAGTGGAACGGAGCAGACAGCAGTCGGTCAACGTAAAAAACGTACAACGAACCCAAAGCGAAGGTCCGCCCTCCGGGCGGACTGGGCGCCGCATAGATATTCCTCGTACAACAGTCCTAAATTAGCCGCTTCGCCTCATATACGGACGGCAGTGATTTAAACCAGACAAACCGGCAAGACAGCGCAAAACAAAGCAAAACATTGGAATTCTCAAGGGTGAAACCCTTGAGCGCACTTTTGGTTACTTTTCCTGCGAGGGAAAAGTAACCCAGGGCGTGGGGGTGGAACCCCCACCAGCAGGGAGTTGAGAAAAATGGAAACAATCTACCGTTACGATGGCACCCTGGAAGGGTTCCTCTGCTGCGTCTTCGACAGCTATGTCTATCGGGAAACCCCGGTCCAGTTCCAGGACGAGGCCCACCTGGCAGAAACCCTGTTCCGCAGCCGGTGGGTGGGCACCGACCTCCGCCACGCCCAGCGGGTGCTGGTGAGCCTGGAGAAGATCGACCCCTACGCCCAGGAGCTTGTGGTAAAAGGCTTCCTCACCTGCGCCAGAGACAAGGAGCACATGCTCTACCGCTTCATCCGCGCCCTCTACGACACCGGAAGGCCCCTGCTGCGGCAGCTCAGCGACGAGGCGGTGCTGCCATTATTGAAAGCCGTCCGCCACCTGGACGGGGAGGTCCACCTGCTCAAGGGCTTTACCCGCTTCTCGGACTTCGACGGGATGCTGGCGGGGGAAATCCGGCCCAAGAACCGGGTATTACCCCTCCTGCGGCCCCATTTCTGCGACAGGATGTACAATGAGACCTTCCTGCTCTATGACAGCGTCCACAGGGAGGCCCTGGTCCACCGGCCGGGGCGGTGGGCGATTCTGCCGCTGGAGGGATTCCACATGGCCGCGCCCTCCCGGGAGGAGGCCCAATACCGTCAGCTGTGGAAGCGGTTTTACCAAACCGTGGAGATCCGGGAGCGCCACAACCCAAAGCTACGCCAGACCCACATGCCCAAGCGCTACTGGGAGACCATGACGGAGTTCCAGGAGGAGGAGCGCTTCATCGCCGGGGCCGACAGAGAGCGGGGGAGTCTACCCCCGGCGGGGGAGGGACGGCGGGCCTGAGAGCCGGCAGGGAACAGCGGAGGGCCCCCATTTCCAAATGGAAACGGGGGCCCTCCGCCGGGGGATCAGCCGTCCCCGCGGGTGAGATTTTCCGCGTAGTCGCGCAGGCTGTCAAAGGAGTTGACGCCATCGGCGCGCTCCGCAATCTGCTCCCGCACATAGTCGGGGAGCATGTCGTAGTAGCCCCTGGCCTCGGGCTCGTTCTGGAGCAGAGCGGCCAGATCGACATATTTCTTCACTGCACAGCACCTCCCGTGGAATCAGCGAGGCTGGCGACCAGGCGCTGCATCTCCCGCTTGGAGTCCACCGAGCGGGTCCGCTGGAGGAAAGCCTCCTTTTCCCCGGGGGAGAGGGCCTCGAAGCGCTGCATGGCCGGTTCATTCATGGCCAGCGCCATGGCGAAGCCCAGGGGAAGTTCCCTGAAATCCATCCTATCACCTCTGGGGATAGGATTTGCGGAACGGGGAGAGATATGCGCGGGATTATTTGAGAAGATAGGCGCTGATGGCCTGTCCGATGGCCTTGATGTCGCTGAAGCCGGAGAAGGCGAATTTCACCTTGCCCAGGCTGGAGAAGTACAGCTCCAGCTCGCTGTCCATATCGAACACCCCGGAGGTCTCAATGGAGAACACCTGGATTCTGCTGTAGGGCAGGGTGGTGAAGTCCTTCTTTTTCCCGGTGACGCCCTGGACGTTGACGGAAATAATGCGCTTGTCGGTGAAGACCACGTAGTCCCGGATAGTGGAGTAGGTGCTGACAATGGACTCGCCGGGGATGAGGAGCTCCTCAATGCCGGAGACCTTGGGTTTGCGGTCAAGGGTCAGCTTGATGACGGAGTCAGAGTTGAAGTCAATCATGGGAAAGCGCCTCCTTTTTTTGTGGGTTTCTTTCGGCTTATTAGGGCCAGTGTACCACAGGCGGTGGGAGATTGCAAGAAAAGGCCGGGAAAAAAGATTTGCATATCCGCCGGTAATCTGATAGAATAAGGAGGCAGCATACAAAAAGATGAACTAGCAGAGAGGCCCCGCGAGGGCTTTTTTGATGAGCGCTGCGAAAAAGGAGAACCCACTATGCTCACCATACTGTCCCAATATATGCCAGACGCCTCTCCCTGGGTGTTTCCGGTGCTGTTCGGGTCCCTGTTCATTATCATTGTAGGCGGCGCCCTGTGGCTGACGCCCCGGCTGGCCAAGTGGCTGGACGAGAGGCGCGCCAACAACAAGAGCTACTACGACGGCATGCTGGAGGAGGACCCCAACCAGCCCAAGGAGCCGGAGGACGCCGAAAAATCGGAGGAAAGCCATGTTTAAGGTTCTCAAGCAGGAGGGCCGCGCCCGCCGGGGCGTCTTCCGCTGCGCCCACGGCGGACAGGTCCAGACCCCGGTCTTCATGAACGTGGCCACCCAAGGGGCCATCAAGGGCGCCGTCAGTGCCCACGACTTGAAGGACCTGAAATGCCAGATTGCGCTGAGCAACACCTACCATCTCCACCTCCGCCCCGGCGACGGGGTGGTGCGGGCCCTGGGGGGCCTCCACAGGATGATGGACTGGGACGGCCCCATCCTGACGGACTCCGGCGGCTTCCAGGTGTTCTCCCTGGCGGGGCTGCGGAAGATTCAGGAGGAGGGGGTCACCTTTGCCTCCCACATCGACGGCCACCGCATCTTCATGGGCCCGGAGGAGTCTATGCGCATCCAGTCCCACCTGGGCAGCGACATCGCCATGGCCTTTGACGAGTGCGTG